>JAUNIU010000085.1:5794-10702 GCA_030523265.1 Eubacteriales bacterium
TTATAATTATTATTATGAATTGGCAGCTACGATGTTTCTGATCATTCTCCTGATTGTAATTTATACCAAGAAACAATTAACCACCAGAACATATCGGTTCTTTCGGGCGCATATCTGGTTGTTGTGTTCGGCAAATTATCTGAGTGCGATCTGCGGCATCGTCAATGCCAACATCATTTCTACAGCAGTAGTATGGAAGTATGTGTGTAATGTGGCAGATGCTTTGCTGGGATTTGTGGTATTGTGCAATTACATGTTATATCTGTTAAGTTTATTATATATGGCGGATTTCAAAGAGCGGTTTATTCGGATCGGGATGATTCCGCCAGGGCTGTTTTGTGTGATGGCAATTACTTCGCCGCTGCATGGATTGTATTACGACATTACCCCTGCGGGACAGATCCGGTATGGGATATTGTATTATGGCGGGAAAGTGATGGTGATGGTATATCTGGTGGGGATAACGGTATTTCTTTTGAAAAAGGGAAGCCAGCTCACCAGAAAACATAAACAGTTGATTGTGTTTATCCATGTGGTGGTCCTGCTGAGTTATGTGATTCAGGCGAGATGTCCGCTTGACTTCCGGTTGATGTATCCGCTATTTACCGTGTTAGTCTTTTTGTATTTCCTGACGATGCGCAGTCCGGATTATTATATTGATCATTTGACCGGACTCTATAATATCAATGGGTTTATGGAACTGCTGCAGGAGAGAGTGGGGTATCGGATGCCGATGCATTGTCTGCTGTTGCGCATCAACAACTACAATTCTCTACTGCGTATTTTCCAGTACGATCATCTGACCAAGATGCGGCAGAATATCGCGGATATATTGTTGGGAACCAAAGCCAGAGGGCATCTCTACCGCATTAGTTCTTCTACGTTTGCTGTGATTTGTGATGATGCTCATCAGGTGGAAGTAGTGCATCAGGTGATGTTAGAAGATTTGCCGCAGAGATGGGTGATTGGAGAGGAAGTGATTGCGCAGGAATACTGTTTCTATCAGTTGGAATATACGGGAGACGAGACGGATTTTAACAAATTAGCCCAATGGATTCACTATGCCAGATCAGATCACCACGGGCATCATGAGCCGGGAGAACTGATTCCGCTCAAATACGATACGGTATCCGAGTCGGAGCAAAAGCAGGAAGTGGCGCATCTGATTGATGAAGCTATCATGGACCAAAGCATGGAGATTCATATGCAGCCGGTTTATTCATTGAAGGAGAACCGGATAACCTCATTGGAAGTGTTAAGCCGTTTGAAAGACCGTTCGGGGAAATATATCAATCCAGAGTTTTTCATTCATGTGGCAGAGGACAATCATACGATTGTCCAGTTGGGAGAACTGATCTTTCGGAGAGCATGTATCTTTGCCAGTCAGAATCACATTTTTGACATGGGAATCGAGTATATGAATATCAATGTTTCACCGGGACAGTGTCAGTATGAGCATCTGACCGAGCGTCTGGTAAGCATTGCCGAAGAATATAATATTCCGGTGGAACGCATTCATGTGGAAATCACCGAGAGCGAATTTCAGGATTCGGAGGCGGTGGAAAGGACGCTGGCTAAGATACGGGATGCCGGTATGAAAGTGGCACTGGATGACTTTGGAACCGGATGCTCCACCTTGCTTAGTATCCTGGATATGCCGGTGGATTATGTGAAGATTGATAAAAGCCTGGTGTGGTCCTATGGCGCCGGAGACAATCAGTTTTTGGATGATCTGATGCCGGTGATCAAGGCGGAAGGGAAACGGGTGATCGCAGAGGGGATCGAGACCGAAGAACATATCGATATCTTCCGCCGTCTGAGTGGAGACTATTTGCAGGGATATTATTTCTCGAAGCCGGTACCGGAGCGGGAGTTTGTATCGTTTGTGAAAAATTTTAATCATGTTACGGTATAAAAAATGGTGTTATTTCTGATATCGAGATTGCCGTAAATAGCGACAAATATATCGGAAATGACAGAAATAAAAGGGATACAAAAATTGCAGAAATAAATGGGATACGGTATGGAAAAGTTTACCGAGTTGTATTATACTAAAGAGTAAGTGATATGAGTGGCAGAGAACTGCCTGACATTAAGGATTTATTAAGAGGAGGAATACGAGACGATGGAATTAAGTTATATGGATTTACGTGAAGAGATTTGTGATATCTGTCATAAAATGTGGCAGTTGGGCTGGGTGGCAGCCAACGATGGGAATGTATCTGCGAAATTACCGGATGGTACATTTTTAGCTACGCCGACTGGTATCAGCAAAAGTTTTATCACACCGGAGAAGCTGGTACGCATTGACAGCACTGGTAAGGTGTTGGAGGCATTGGAGGGTTACAGACCTTCCTCTGAGATTAAAATGCACTTAAAATGTTATGCAGAGCGGGAGGATGTAGGCGGCGTGCTTCATGCACATCCACCGGTAGCTACGGGATTTGCTGTGGCGAACAAGCCATTAGATGAGTATTCCATGATTGAGACGGTGATCGCCATCGGTTCTGTGCCTGTGACCCCATATGGCACGCCGAGCACCGACGAGGTACCAAAGGCGATCGAGCCGTATTTACAGGAGCATGATGTGATGTTATTGCAGAATCACGGTGCGTTATCCGTAGGTTCTGATGTATTGACGGCATATTACCGTATGGAGACGTTGGAATTGTTTGCAAAGATCAGCTTAAATGCGCATCTTTTGGGGGGCGCGCAGGAGTTGTCAAAGGAGAACATTGACCGTCTGATCAGTATGCGGGAACAGTACAAGGTGACAGGCAGACATCCTGGTTACAAGAAATATTCTACGGAAGACTAAACAGTAGTATGAGCGACCCTGTGCGGTCTCTCTGAGAAAAATGATCAGAGAGACCGACGGGGTTCTTTTGGGTATATAGAAAGGATAGATGGTTTATGGCAACGAAAAATGTATTGGCGTTTGATCTGGGTGCCAGCAGTGGCAGAGGAATGTTGGCAAGATTTGATGGAGAAAAGATAACATTAGAAGAGGTACATCGGTTTGAACATAACTTTAGTACCCTGCACGGACATGCGTATTGGAATTTCTTATCGCTGATGGATGCCATGAAGACTGGCATGCGCAAGAGTGGGGATGCCCTGTCTGGGGTAGGCTTTGATACCTGGGGTGTGGACTGCGGACTGTTAAACCGGGAAGGCGATCTGGTGGGGATGCCGGGCAGCTACCGTGATGCAGCTTTGGATGATGAGAATATGAGAAAAGCCCTGATGGAACTCAGTGACCTGCATCCGGGGGATGAGTCTGGTGTCAGTGTGCGGGCGGCGATGGAGCAGGCTGTGGCAAACGGTGAAAAATATGCGTTTGAACAGACCGGTATCGCAAGTCTGGCATATAATACGCTGTATAAACTATACTATATGCAGAAGCATATGCCATCCATGTTAGAGCAGACAGACAAGATACTGATGCTGCCTAATTTGATTGAATATTTCTTTTCCGGCGTGAAGCATACCGAGTATTCCATTGCATCCACGACACAGTTGTACAATATGCAGAAAAAATGCTGGGCAGAGCCTTTGATGGCGAAACTTAACATTCCGAAACGCTGGTTTACCGACGTAGATCTGGCAGGGAAAGATCTGGGTGTATTGCGGTCCGATGTGGCAGCGGAAGTGGGGCAGAAGGGACTTCATATCATCTCTGCACCGGGACACGATACCGCCTGTGCAGTGGCGGCAGTGCCGGCAAAGGAGGATCAATATACGTTCCTGTCCTGCGGAACATGGTCTTTGATGGGAATTTCTTCCCAGACGATGTTAAAGGGACCGGAGATTATTCGCGATAAGATCTCCAACGAGGGAACCTGGGATGGCGGCTACCGCCCGACGGTGAATATTATCGGTTTGTGGATGCAAAATGAGATCAAACGTAATTTTGCTGCCATGGGCAGAGAATATAGTTTCAAGCAGTTAGCACAGATGGCGGAGCAGGAGAAACCATTGCAGAGTTTTATCCGTCCGGATGATTTCATGCAGCCGGGTGACTATCCCACCAAGATACGGGAATACTGTAAGCAGACGAACCAGCCTGTTCCGGCTACAGATGGTGCTTTGATCCGGTGTATTCTGGAAAGTCTGGCAATGAAATACCGACAGGTGTATCTGTCCCTAAAACCGTACATTACTTGGGAAGAAAAATTATACATGGTAGGCGGCGGAGCGCAGAATCCACTATTGCGGCAATACACAGCCAATGCTTTGGGGATTCCTGTGATTACTGGAGCCAGTGAAGCTACGGCAGTGGGGAATGTTATGGCACAGTTGAAAGCACTGGGATGTTATGAGACATCACAGGAAAAATGCGATATTCTGGCGGCATCTTTTGAGACCAGAGAATTGTTGCCACAGGATACCGATGCCTGGGATGCGGCATATGAGAGATTTCAGGCATTATATCAATAACACTCCGACACAGGCTAAAAGGGCAGTCGGCATATACTTGTTTCGACCTGTTGGAAAGAAAGATTAAAAGAATAAATTTAGAGGAGAGAGAATATGGCATCAGCAATTAAATCATTAGAGGAAGTGAAAATTCCAGAGTCCTATCGTCTGGAAAAATCAGAATACATTCCGGAGTTGTCCAGCTTTGCACTGCTGTTGCGTCATAAAGTCAGTGGTGCCAGAGTATTAGTATTGAGCAATGACGACGATAATAAGGTGTTTAGTGTCGGATTTCGCACACCACCGCAGAATAGTACCGGAGTACCCCATATCATCGAGCATACGGTATTATGTGGTTCCAAAGCGTTTCCGGCGAAAGATCCCTTTGTGGAATTAATCAAAGGTTCGTTAAATACATTTCTGAACGCAACTACGTATCCGGACAAGACCTTGTATCCGGTGGCGAGTTGTAATGACAAAGATTTTAAT
>JAUNIU010000325.1 GCA_030523265.1 Eubacteriales bacterium
TTTGAAATAGATAAAAATGATAAAGAGATTTATATGGCAAAAAGAGAATGAGCGTGTCAAGTGGTTGATGCTGCGATTGCCGGATAACGAAACGGATTTAGAGAGGGCGGAGCATGAGAAACGTATGGATTGTGATAGGGGTGACCGCAGCTGCAATCATGGCAGCATTCTTTGTATGTGTGGCGGGAATCCTGTTTTTAGCCCCGATCAGGAATGATTCTGTTTCAAAGAAAACTGCGGATAGTCTTGCCAATCTGCCGCTTCCGGAAGATACGGAACTGATTGAGAAAGTATATAAAACAGGAAAGCTGGTAGGCAATGGCAACGGAACACAGTATTTTGAGGCGATATTGATAAAGAGCAGTCTTTCTCTGGAAGAGTTAAAGGCCTATTATTCAGGCTTTGCGGAGCATGAATGGGAGTGTGCGGTTGAGAATCAGGAGGAATCCAGGATAAGTCTGGTGGAACACGGAAACCTGACCTTTCAGACAGAAATGGAAGGAGATGAATACTATATTGTTTACTCGTGGGGCAGTAATCAAGGTATTTTTCATGAACTGGATCTGAGAGGGCATTAAAAAACGAAATGCGGGAATGAAAGCTGGAAAACAATATTTTGCGAAAGGAGAACCGTACATATGGAAAGAGAAATATTGCTGCTGGGCAATCCGAAATTATATGAAATTTCTGAAGAGGTACGGAAGGAAGAATTGGAGGAGTTACGCCCCGTTTTCACAGATATGTTTGATTGTATTAAAGGGATCCGCCGGGACTACGGTTTTGGACGGGCGATTGCTGCACCGCAAATTGGCGTTCAGAAACGGCTGATTTGCATGCTGACGGATAAGCCGTATGTCATTATCAACCCGGAACTGGAATTTGTTGGGGATGAAATGATGGAACTTCTGGACGATTGCATGTCATTTCCCAACCTTCTGGTCCGTGTGCGGCGCTATCGGCACTGCGTTCTGCGGTATACGGATGAAAACTGGGAATGGCAGGAGAAACGCATGGATGATGACATGTCGGAACTGATTCAGCACGAATATGATCATCTGGACGGGATTTTGGCTACCATGAGGGCGATTGATAATAAAGCATTTGTCATGAAAAAGTGAGTGGTTGTGTGCTGCAGGTACGAAACAAGGATGTGGGAGTTTGTAAATGTTTGAACAGGATGTCGATTTATTACATGGATATGTAGAAAGATTCAGAGCTTATCAGAAAAAATATTATCCTCATATTACAGAGGAAAACGATAATGGCGAATGGGAAATCAGTGCTGACTGCTGGGATGAAATGAATACGGCTTACTTAAACATTGTAGAGACATATGGTGCAGAAAGTCTGACAGAAGGGTTGCTGGACGATATGTTGTATGTCATTGCAAGAGATAATGAATGTTCTCATCTTCTGGTGAAGACGCTGGATTATCCTGACTGGTTTGAAGTTTTGTGCCGTCACAGTATCAATGCAGATTATTATAATGCGAAATGGCAGTTTGCTGAGCAGTTAGGAAACTATGAAGGCAAGAGAGAAATTAAGGAATTGCTTTTTTATTTTATAGAATCCGGAGAGGAATATGTAGAGCGCATGGCATTGAAATCTTTATTGGCTTTTAAGAGTCTTAGAAGAATGCCCGTTTCTCTTATTGTCTGACTGGA
>JAUNIU010000086.1 GCA_030523265.1 Eubacteriales bacterium
ACCGCAACACCGGGGCCGACGGATGAACCAAATACAACGGCGACACCGAAGCCGACGAACAAACCGAAAGCAACCAAAGTTCCCAAGCCGACCGTGAAGTCGGGATGGAATAAGACAGCAAAGGGCAAGAAATATTATATTAAGGCAAACGGAAAGCGGGCGAAAGGGTACAAGACCATCAATGGAGATGGCTATTATTTTAATAAAAATGGATATGCCATTACTGCCAAATGGAAGTATGTGAAGTTAAATGGGAAACGATATAAACTGTATTTTGGTAAAAACGGAAAACGCAAGCTGGATGTGACGAATCAGTTGAAGGCGAATACGTATTTTCGGATCGAAGTGAATCTCAGCAAAAACATGGTGATGATATATGCGAAGGACGGCAACAAGGGATATACGATTCCGGTGAAAGCTATGGTTTGTTCTGTGGGGATGCCGGGACACCGGACGATTACTGGTAATTATTCCCGGTTAAGCCGTGCCGGCAGCTGGCATGTGCTCCGATATAATAGCGTGGGGCAGTATTGCACCCGTATCTCCGGGCCATATTTATTCCATTCCGTGGTGTATACGCGTTATGGCGATAAGTATTCCCTGCAGAAAAAGGAATACAAGAAACTGGGAAAAAGCGCGTCTCATGGTTGTATCAGATTGCAGGTGGCAGATGCCAAGTGGATCTATGACCGGGCTTATCGTTGCAGTGTATCATTATATTATGATAAGTCTGCCAAATATCCGCTAAAGAAACCGAAGGCAGAGAAGATCGGGAAAAGTGCCAGCGGTGGCTATTACGATCCTACCGATGCTAAGGTAAAAGATTAACAGAGTATTGGACAGAAATCTTATGAAGACAAATAATTTTAGAAAAATGTTAAGTTATTATAAACCATATCTCAAAATTTTTTGGGCAGATATGTTTTTTGCAGCGGTGTCTGCAGCGGTGGCATTGACCATTCCGCTGATTGTGCGCTATGTGACTTCTACTTTGGTTTATCAGGAGTCCGGGATAATTCTGCGCCAACTGGTCAAGATCGGTATTTTACTGGTGGTGTTATTGGCGGTGGACTGTTACAGCCGCTTTTTCATTGGCAATTATGGACATGTGATGGGTGCGCGGATGGAATACGATATGCGGGCAGAGATCTTTGGTCATATGCAGAAGTTGTCCTTTTCTTTTTATGATGATGCGAAAGTCGGACAATTAATGAGCCGTATTACTTCGGATCTATTTGACATCACAGAGTTATTGCACCATGGACCGGAGAACATTATTTTATCGGTCCTTAAGATTACCGGTGCATTGGTGATCTTATTTAATATTAACGGATGGCTGACGTTGGCGGCTTTTATTGTGTTGCCCTTTATGTTTCTGTTTGCCTTTCTTCTCAACCGGAAGATGCGGGCTGCGTTCCGGCGGAATCGAGAGACCATCGCGGAGATCAATGCACAGATTGAGGATAATCTGTCGGGGATTCGTGTGGTGAAATCCTTTGCCAATGAAGCGGTGGAGCAGGAGAAGTTTCGCGTAGGGAACGATGGATTTTTGGCGGCAAAGAAAAACAGCTATCATTATATGGGCAGTTTTCAGGCAGGCGTCGGGGTGTTTACCACGTTGATTCAGGTGAATGTGATTATCGTGGGCAGTGTGTTGATCGCCTATCATTCCATTGATATCAGTGATCTGATAACGTTTCTGTTATATATCGGGGTATTTACCGAACCGATTCGGACGCTGGTGGATTTTACAGAACAGTTTCAGAATGGTTATAGCGGTTTTGTGCGTTTTCGGGAGATCATGGATATCGAACCGGATATTCAGGATGCGGAGGGAGCGGCAGAACTATCAGAAGTGCGGGGAGATATCTCCTTTGAACATGTGTCTTTCCGGTATCAGGAAGGAGCGGATAAGGTGCTGCGGGATGTGAACCTGGAAGTGCCCGCCGGGTCATATATTGCGCTGGTGGGTTCGTCTGGGGCAGGGAAGACCACCCTGTGTTCCCTGATACCGCGGTTTTATGATGTGACTGCGGGTACGATACGGATCGATGGGACGGACATCCGGGATATTACATTACAAAGTCTGCGCAGTCATATTGGTATCGTGCAGCAGGATGTTTATCTGTTTGCCGGCACTATTTTTGAGAATATTGCTTATGGTAAACGGGATGCCACCAGAGAAGAAGTGATTGCGGCGGCGAAAAATGCCAATGCCCATGAGTTCATTATGTCTTTCCCGGAGGGATATGATACGGATATTGGACAGAGGGGGATCAAGCTGTCTGGAGGACAAAAGCAGCGTCTATCCATCGCCAGAGTTTTTCTCAAGAATCCGCCGATCCTGATCTTTGATGAAGCCACATCTGCGTTAGATAATGAGAGTGAGAAGGTGGTGCAGGATTCGTTGGAGAGGTTGGCGCAGAACCGTACCACACTGGTGATTGCCCATCGTCTCACCACGATTCAGAATGCAGAGCGCATCCTGGTGCTGACCGAGAACGGAATTGCGGAATCTGGTACGCATCAGGAATTATTGGCGCAGGGCGGTATATACGAGAAATTGTATCACATGCATCTGAATTAATGGAATGTTAGATTTTGTTATTGACTTTTTTCTTGGAAAAACCTATACTAAACATGAAAATGCCCTACTAGGGGTTTTTGAAACGGTTCGATATGTCTCTTTCAGACAGATCGGGGCGTGGTGAGATATGTTGGCATTCGCGTTGCCTATACGGACAGCGTGATCAACTATACATCTGTCGGCATATACATTACCGACAGCAACTTACATCATAGGAGGTTAATTCAATGGCAACAAAAGCGAACTACAAACTGGAAGAAATTGGTGCTGGCAAGGTTGGTTTTCCTAAGACTGGTGAGGCAGTGACAAATACTCGTGCGATCATCGAGTCCGCTTTTTATGGAAACAACGTTGTGAAGGTTAATACCTTGAAAGAAGCTTATAACTTAGCAAAGAACTCACCGGGAACCATCGTAACAGATATGCCTGTTTACAGAGGGGAAGAGTTCGGTCTGGATGCAGATGCTAAGGTTTTACTGTTCAATGACGGTGCAGTAACAGGACGTTACGCAGCAGCACGTCGTATCAAGGGTGAGCCTGGTGTGGATGCAGCAAAATTGGACAAGGTAGTGATGGACGCTATTTATAAGACACGTTTCAAGAAGTTATATCATGCTACTTGTTTTGTAGGTCTCGATAAAGAATTTATGGCAAAGGCTCATCTTCTGATTCCAGAAGGAGAAGAGAACTTGCTTTACAACTGGATGTTAAACTTCCAGTATATGTCTGATGAATATGTAAAGATGTACAAGGATTCTAAGGAAATTGCAGATGGTAAAGAGCCGGATATCTATATCTTCTCTAATCCACAGTGGGCACCAACGGAGAGCCCTGACGTAGATTACTCTTGCCTGAGTGATCCTCTGACACTTTGCTACTTCGATACAAAGCAGAACTGTGCAGCGATCCTGGGTATGAAATACTTTGGTGAGCACAAGAAGGGTACACTGACTATGGCATGGGCTTTGGCGAACCGCAATGGTTATGCATCCTGCCACGGTGGACAGAAGGAATACTCTTTAGAGGGTGGCAAGAAGTTCGTTGCTTCCGTATATGGTCTGTCTGGTTCTGGTAAGTCTACACTGACACATGCTAAGCATAGTGGTAAGTATGACGCATTCGGTGGTATCAAGGTTCTTCATGATGATGCATTCATCATCAACACAGATACTTGTGCATCCATCGCATTGGAGCCAACCTACTTTGATAAGACAGCAGATTATCCAACCGGATGCCCGGATAATAAATATCTGTTGACGGTTCAGAACTGTTCCGCAACCATGGATGAGGATGGTAAGATTCAGTTAGTAACAGAGGATATCCGTAACGGTAACGGACGTGCCATTAAGTCTAAACTGTGGTCTCCAAACCGCGTAGATAAGATTGACGCTCCGGTAAATGCGATTTTCTGGATCATGAAAGACCCAACCATTCCTCCGGTAATTAAGTTAAAGGGTGCTGCTCTGGCATCTGTTATGGGTGCTACATTGGCTACCAAGACTTCTACCGCAGAGCGTGTGGCAGCTGGTACAGATATGAACGCACTTCGTATCGTGCCTTACGCTAACCCATTCAGAACTTACCCATTGGTAAATGATTACTCTGCATTCAAGAAACTCATCGAGGAAAAGGATGTAGATTGCTATATCGTTAATACAGGTGACTTCATGGGTACCAAATGTCAGCCGGCAGATACGCTTGGAATCCTGGAAGATATCGTGGAAGGAAAGGCTGCTTTTGAGAAGTGGGGTAACTTCGAGGATATCGAGATTATGTATGACTGGTCTGGTAAGACAGCAGACTTCAAGCCAAATCTGGATGATCCAGAGTACAAGGCAGCTCTCAAGGCAGCGATGCAGAACCGTGTAGATGCTGTAGAGGGATTCTCTACTGCAAAGAATGGTTACGATAAGCTTCCGGATGAGGCGCTGGCAGCAGTAAAGAAGCTGGTTGATGCTTTAGCATAATAATAAAATAATATATCTTGATTTGATATTTATGAAATCCCCGGTGCGAGAGTGTGCCGGGGATTTTTGTCACAGAGGGAGGATTTATATGTATCAGGCAATATATCACCGTTAAAGAATGTTCAAATAGTAAGGATTTGCGAAATATTTTATATTGAGCGCAGGTATGGGAAAAGATATAATACCTTATATAGTCTATAGATTCAGACAATCAGGATGAATGCAAAGGAATGGAGGAAGAAGGTATGCATAGGTCTTTTCTTAAGCGAATGGGTGCGGGGGTGTTGAGTTTTGCGCTCATTGTGGGATGTATCCCAGTGACAACTGTTGGTAAAGTGAAGGCAGAGGAGGTAGAGAGCGAAGTTTCTGCCGAAGAACCAGAGATAAAGACGGGTAGCATTATAGTCGATGGCGATGATATCCGTACGGAAAATGTCAATGGATTGACATATAAGGGGTTTGGACTTTTGAGCGGTAACTCTACCAGTGATTTGTTGATGGACTATAAGTCAGAAAATCCGGAAGCATATGCGGAGTTATTGCAGATATTATTTGGGGGCGAGTATCCCATTATGAATCATGTGAAACTGGAGATGGGGAATGATAGAAATACTTCTACGGGTCCGGAGGCAGCTACAAAGCGCAGCAAGTCCGAAGAAGCAAATGTTTCGAGAAATCCCGGCTGGCAGTTGGCAGCGGATGCGAAAAAGGTAAATCCTGATATCAAGGTAAGTATCCTTCGCTGGAAAAAACCAGCATGGGTCAAGACAGACGAGGATATTTACACATGGTATAAGGAAACCATTCTGGATGCCTATGAAAAATATGGATTTATGGTGGATTATATCAATCCCAATGTAAATGAATCCTGGGGTGGCGATAGTGATGTGGCGTTTACGAAGAAGTTTGCCACATGGATAGCAGAGGAGACAACAGAGACGATTCCGGATGAGAAGGCATTGGAACTTTTTAAGAAAATCAAGCTTATTGTGTCAGATGAAGCAGGGACAGCTTCGGATGCAGTAGTCAGTTCCATGAAGAGTGATAAAGATTTTTATAATTCTGTGGATGTGGTAGGTTACCACTATAGTCCGTGGGATGATGGCAATGGAGGCATGAAATGGCTGGCAGAAACAGAAGATAAAGAGGTTTGGAATAGCGAAGCACAGGCAACTTTCTCTAATTCCGCATTTCGTCCCACGAATAATGTGCAGGATCCTACGGTGGCAGGCACGGGCATCGGTGGAACAGGCAGCGGTCTGGAGATGGGCAATACATTCATCAAAGGCTTTGTGGAGTCCAGACGTACGCATGTGATTTATCAGCCGGCCATCGGGTCATTCTATGAAGGTGGGCAGTTTTCTTTCAAGGAATTAGTAAGTGCCAGAGATCCATGGTCAGGCTGGATTCATTATGATGCGGGATTATTAGTGTTGGCACATCTCAGTAAATTTGCAGTGACTGGCTGGGAGAACGAAGATAATACGGCGGGGATATGGAGAGCGATCCCGGAGGCAAGCAAATCTACCGCAGAGGGGACGAATCCGGTGGATGGACGCAATGGCGGTGAAAATTATATGACACTGGCGGCACCGGCGAAAGATAATTTTTCCACTGTGATCGTCAACGACAGCGAATATCCGATGGTATACAGTCTCAAGACAGAAAATATGAACCTGCAGGATGACCAGCAGTTAGAAGTATGGGAGACAAGAGCGGCGGATGATGGTGCATTTAATGAGAATTATATGAAGTGTATTGATACCTTATCTGCAAACCGGCAGGGAGAATATACGATCGAGGTCAAACCATATTCTGTTGTGACCGTCACCACATTAGATGTATCGGATAGCAAAGAACATACGCAGTCTCTTCCGGTAGAGGGAGAGCGAACGGTATTGGACACCGACAGTACAGGTGCCAGACAGGATACCGAAAGTGAGTATTTGTATGCAGATGATTATGAATACCAGGATAAGACAGTGAAGGTACTGGATGGAAAAGGCGGATTCACAGAGGAAACCGAAGACTATATCACATCCCGTGGTGGGGATACTGGTGCGATGGCGCGTTATACCCATACCATGAACGGTGCATTTGAGGTGTATAAGACCACAGATGGCAACCGGGTACTGCGCCAGCAGTTAGATACAGATGCCTATGGTGTGGGAGAGTGTTGGAACAGTGGCGATCCCGTGACACTCGTGGGTGATTTTCGTTGGACCAATTATGCAGCTTCCGTTGATGTGTCGTTTGAGACGGGTGCCAATGAACCATATGCTACAATAGGCATTCGACAGACAGGAGGTTCTCAGAAGATTCTGAACAGTTCTGGTTATACCCTGAAAGTATATCCAGACGGTAAATGGGAACTGTATCGCATAACAAAAATGGTGGCTTCCGGGACATGTGATGATACAGTGGCGTTTCGGTCTGGTGTCGGTCAGTGGAATAATTTAAAGCTGGAAGGTGCGGGAAACACGATTAACGCATATATTAACAATGTTCTGGTGGGCTCTTATACAGATGAGAGACCTATTTCTGCCGGAAGAGTGGCACTGGGAAGTGCATATACCTTCACACAGTTTGACAATCTGAAAGTAACGAAAATAAAAAACAGGACACCATATTATATAGAGTTGTTGGATAATATGGAAGCCTATGATTTGACAGAGCAGAAAAATGTGAAACTGGTTTACAATGACAAGTGGTCTCATATGAATGGCCAGGGAATGTATGTCTACCAGAGAAGTATATCGGAAAGTACTGGAAAAGGTGCTACGATTTCTTATCAGTTTACAGGAACCGGGCTGGAAATACTGGGAGATAATTATAGTGCTTGTACGTTGCAGGCAACGATTGATGGCACGAAACGAGTGGTCCAAACGACCCAGAGATCCAATGATATGAACATGACATATGCTATCCGTGGATTACAGAATACAGAACATACCGTGACCATAGAAGTGTTAGATGGAACATTGGATGTGGATATGGTGGGCATCCTGGGAGGTGCATTTGGAAACAGTGCAGCAGGTGATCCGGAGACACCGCCTGCGGTGCAAACATCTGACGTGGAGCCGGGCAATCCTTCGGCAGATAATTCTGATTCAAATTCGTCAGTTACCCAGTTGCCTGCGCCGACTGTTTCCCCGGCAGCATCTCTGGCAACAAGCTTAAAGAAGGGAAGTGTATGCAAAGTTAATAACGCAAGTTATATGGTGACAGATGCCGCCAAAAAAACGGTGGAATACAAAGCTCCTGTTAAGACAAATGTCAAATCCCTGACGGTTCCAGATACCATCAAGGTCAGTGTAAATGGGCAGAAGGTAACGTATCAGGTGACAAGTATATCTGCCAGGGCATTTATTAAGTGCAAGAAGTTAAAAAAGATTGTCATCGGGAAAAATGTCAAATCCATAGGAAAAGAAGCATTCCGTAACTGTAAATCCTTAAAGAAAATTGTGATACAGTCTACTGTCTTGAAAAAGGTGGGAAAAAATGCCATTAAGGGAATACACAAAAAGGCAGTGATTACCTGTAAGAAAAAGAAGCTCAAGACATACAGGAAATTATTCTCAAAGAAGACGGGATTTAAGAAGAGCATGAAAGTGAAAAAGGGATAAGGTAAGATATTGATCGGAAGGGGCTGTTGCATGAAACATGCGTGCGCAGCTCCTTTTGTGTTATAAGAATAGTTTGACTAATTCTTAAAAAAATAAAAAGTTGAAACATGTCATTTTTTGTGATATATTTTGCGATATAATAAAAAGATTTAGATAAATAATTAGACGTAAGACGGACTACAACTTAATTCTAATAAGGTTGTAGCGAATTTGAATAACAGGAGATGGTAGGGATCTTATGCTAAGGATAGCTATTTGCGATGATGATGACAGGTTTTGTGGGGAGTTGGAAGCATGTATTCTGGAATATGCTAAAATTTATCGGGAAGCATTTGACGTCAGTGTCTATTATTCGGGGGAAGATCTTTTAGAAGATTTGAAAAAGGACATCAGGTATGAATTGATTTTTCTGGATATAGAGATGCAGGAAATGAATGGAATACAGGTTGGCATGGTGCTTAGAAAAGAACTGAACCAGTTTTTGACGCAGATTGTTTATGTGACAGCTTTTGAGTGCTATGCAAAGGATTTGTTTCAAAATCAGCCCTTTGATTTTCTGCTGAAACCTCTTGTCAGAGACAAAGTGTTTTCTGTTCTAAAGGAATATCAGTACCGATATGATCGTGCCAATGTTTTCTTTGAATTTGTTTCACATAAAAATCAGAATAAGGTAGCAGTCAATGAAATCTTATATATCAATAGTTCTGGGAGAAAGTTATTGATTCATACCAGATTTGAAGTGTATGAAACCTATGAAAAACTAAGTGATTTTTTACAGTCATCATCAGGCAGTTCCTTTATACAGATCCATAAATCTTTTGCGGTAAATTTGGATCATATCATAGGATATCATTATGATTATTTGCGGATATCTGATGGAGAAAGGTTGGACATCAGCAGAAGTTTTCGGCAGCAGGTAAGAGAAAGATTATTGGAAGAAGCGATATAAATTTGTTATAGCATGCTACATGTTATAGGTTTCGTAGATGGGAATAGTGGCCGGAAAGGTGGAGAGTGATGGAACAAACGGTATATTTAATATTTAATTTATTTCGGATGTATGTTACCTATTGCTTTATGGGGGTATTTATTAAACCAAAGGATGGGAAGAAAATTTTCATTTTCATAGGCTATGTCCTTTTTTTCTTCGTGAATAGTTTCGGGTATTTGTGGTATCACTCTTATATTATTAATATCGGCACAAATATTATCCCTATTTTTCTTATCGCATGTTTTTATAAGGCAACATTTGAACAAAGGATATTCGTTACACTTTCTATATACGGGATTGCCATGTTTGAGGATCTTGCCATAGCTACGTTTCTTCATTCTTTTAATATTCATAGCATTTTATGCGAAAGCGGAATGGTCGCGGTGCTTCTGAACTATTTCACCGCATTGCTGATGGGGGCTTTGCTTAAGGGAAAGTATGAGACCGCCTTTCCGATTAAGCGGTTTTATTATTTCGTGCTATTACTGATCCCTGCCTTTAGTATTGCGATCGGTTATATCATTATAGTGGAGTGGGGAACCCTGGGCGCGAAATCGTTTATTATTTGTAGTATTTTGTTTTTTCTGAATGTTTTGGTATTTTATTTGTTTGATCAGATCAGCAAAACGTATCAGAAACAGCAGGAAATCGAGAGTATGGAACAAAATAAACGGTATTTCCGTCATGAACTTGAGGTGATGGAGCAGGCACAGCTCAAACTGGATTGTTTGAAGCATGATATGAAAAACCATTTTTATCGGATTGAAGTATTGGCAAAAGAGAATAACCCAGAAGAAATCATAAATTATGTGGAACAGGGAAAAGAGCATCTGATAGTGGAGAACCAGTATGTGACGACGGGAAACAAGAGTCTGGACTGTTTGATGAATTTTAAGTTGGAGGAGGCGAAGAAAAGAGGGATTATATTTACCACCGATATGGTGATGCCAGACAAACTAAATATCAATTCCTTTGATTTGAATACTATATTGGGGAACCTGCTGGACAATGCTATGGAGGCGGTTGAAAAAACTTCTGAGAAAAGGCTGGACATCTCGATAAAATATAACCGAAATGTTCTAACCATCAAAATAGGTAATTCCTTTGATGGAGAAATCAATAAAAATCTACAAACCACAAAGGCAAATCCGTCAGAACATGGTTTTGGATTAAAAAGTGTGCAGCAGGTTGTGGATAAATACCATGGTTTGTTAAATCAGAAAGTGGATTCCGGGTATTTTCTTACAAAAATTGTTTTATATAATGATTAATTTTTTAAGAGGTATTGCAATGTTTTACATTGTGAATACCTCTTTTTACATAAAGAAATTTTCTTCTTTTTTTATTGGTATATTAAAACCAGCGAAAATTCGCGGACGGTTAGAAAACCTTTCATCCGGATGGATTCCAGGGGATGAATGTGATTGCAACAAAAAGAAAGGAGAAATGAAAGTGAGAAAAGACAAAAAGGACAGGAGGA
>JAUNIU010000087.1 GCA_030523265.1 Eubacteriales bacterium
CAGGACCTACAAACAAAGTACCGCGATCCTGTGCATTAAACAGACCGTATGTGACCGTTTCCCCTGTCTCAAATGCGATCAGAGAGCCTTGTTTCCGATAAGCGATATCTCCCTTGTAAGGACCGTACTCTTCAAATACTGTATTCAGAATGCCGTTTCCTTTGGTATCTGTCATAAATTCACCGCGATAGCCGATCAGTCCACGAGAAGGGATCAAAAATTCCAGACGGGTAAAGCCGCCGCCGATGGAACCCATCCCCTGTAATTCTCCCTTGCGGCCGGAGAGTTTTTCAATGACGCTGCCGGAAAATTCTTCCGGTACATCCACAAAAGCGCGTTCCATTGGTTCCAGCTTCCTGCCGCGCTCATCTTCCTTAAATAGGACTTCTGCTTTGCTGACAGCAAATTCATATCCCTCGCGGCGCATATTCTCGATCAATACAGATAAATGCAGTTCTCCACGCCCAGAGACCTTGAAACTATCCATGTTATCGGTTTCTTCCACCCGTAGACTGACATCGGAGTTTAATTCACTAAACAGACGGTCCCGGATATGGCGGGAGGTGACATATTTTCCCTCCTGTCCGGCCAAGGGACTGTCATTTACCAGGAAGTGCATCGCGATGGTAGGTTCCGAAATCTTCTGGAACGGAATAGGTTTCGGATTCTCCGGCGAACAGATGGTATCTCCGATATGAATATCCGTCACGCCGGAGATGGCAACGATGGAACCAATGCCGGCTTCTGGCACCTCCATTCGTTGTAGTCCATCAAATTCATATAATTTGGTGATGCGTACCTTTTGCATTTTATCTTCGTTATGGGCATTGACGATCACCACTTCCTGTCCCACTTTGACAGAACCGTTATCCACTTTACCGATACCGATGCGTCCCACGTATTCATTATAGTCAATAGTGCTGATTAATACCTGGGTTCCGGCATCGGGATCACCTTCCGGAGCCGGAATGTAGTCCAGAATAGTCTCAAATAATGGAGTCATATCGGTACCCGGCTTCTGTGCATCATAGGAAGCCACACCATTACGGGCAGAGGCGAAGATAAATGGGCAGTCCAGTTGTTCTTCATTGGCATCCAGATCGATAAACAATTCCAATACCTCATCCACGACTTCGTCGGGACGGGCTTCGGGGCGATCGATCTTATTGATACAGACGATGACCGGCAACTCCAGTTCCAAAGCCTTTTTCAATACAAATTTAGTCTGCGGCATAGAACCTTCAAATGCATCCACCACCAGTACCACACCGTTCACCATTTTCAGTACACGTTCTACCTCGCCGCCGAAGTCAGCGTGACCTGGGGTGTCAATGATGTTGATCTTGGTGTCTTTATATGTGATCGCTGTATTTTTGGAAAGGATAGTGATACCGCGTTCCCGCTCAATATCACCGGAATCCATCACTCGTTCCGCTACTTCCTGATTTTCCCGGAATACACCACTTTGTTTCAGCAATTCATCTACTAATGTTGTTTTACCATGGTCAACATGGGCAATGATTGCAATATTTCTAATGTCTTCTCGTATCATTGTTTCAACCTTTCTTTTACTTGCGTCAGCAAGTTTCTTTATTATTTTTCCCCACAATCCTTTAGTATACTAGTTTTGACAATTTATACAAGAGACAAAACTACCAAAAAAATCCGAAAAAGTCGAAAATTGTTAGACAGAAGTAGAAGAAAATGGAGAAATTTTGTTCTAGGAGAGAAAAGCCCTGCGTATAAATATAATAAACAAAAATACCAAAGGAGCATTTTGCGCCAGCAGATGCTCTGGAAAAAGGGAGGATATGAAATATGTTGGATAAAGTATTTACAAACAACCAGGTCACGATCGCAGGAGAGGTGGTTAGCGAATTTGTATTTAGTCACGAGGTGTATGGAGAGCATTTCTATGTGGTAAATATAGCAGTATGCCGTCTCAGCAATTCGTATGATGTCATTCCGGTGATGGTATCAGAGCGTCTGATGGATGTATCCGCAGATTACCGGGGATGCACCCTGCAGGCATCCGGTCAATTCCGGTCGTACAATCGTCACGAGGAGACCAGAAACCGTCTGGTTTTGTCAGTATTTGCCAGGGAGGTATCCCTCATCGAGCCGGAGGAGGATGATCAAAATCCAAACTATATCTTTTTGGATGGATACGTTTGCAAACATCCGGTATATCGCAAAACACCTCTGGGGCGTGAGATTGCTGATGTATTATTGGCGGTAAACCGTCCTTATGGCAAGTCGGATTATATTCCTTGCATTTGTTGGGGCCGCAATGCCCGTTTTGCAGATAAATTCGAGGTTGGTTCGCATATCCAGATCTGGGGGCGAATCCAAAGCAGAGAATATCAGAAAAAGATAACAGAGGAGCAATATGAAAAACGGGTTGCGTACGAAGTGTCTGTGAGTAAATTAGAATACATTGCGGAAGAAAACTAATTTGAATTTTTGCATTTTGCATTAACTGGTGTGAAAAGTCCACATCACAAACTGTGATGTGGAAATATTGCATAAAATTGCACTCGGAAAACTTGTTTTCCGGATGCAATTTATATGCATATTGCGTATGCTGCTTATAGCAGCATGGCCTTTTCACAGAAAAAATCATAGAATTAAAAATGCGGAATCGCAGGAAAAGTAAAAGTAGATTTTTATAGGGAATTATGATAGAATGGCTAGAGTTGACAGAAGTAATTATTTTGTTAGCTCTGGTCATTCTTTTTTGTGTGGAATAGGAAATTCAAAAGAGCAGTCATCGATATACACAGGAGAAAGAGATCATAGTAAGAAGGAGAAAAAAGATGAGTCGAATAGTACAGGTATATTATGGCAGTGGTAAGGGGAAAACTTCTGCTGCTGTAGGACAATGCATTCGGGCAGCCAGTTCCGGTCAGTCCGTGATCATTATCCAGTTCCTGAAAGGAAAAGATGCAGAAGAATTTAGTTTTTTGAGTCGCTTAGAACCGGATATTAAGCTGTTTCGTTTTGAACGGGAAGATGAGTCCTATGATGATTTGTTAGAGTCTCAGAAAAAGGAGGAGAGACAGAATATTCTCAATGGATTTAACTTTGCAAAAAAAGTGATCGATACAGGAGAATGTGATGTGCTGGTGCTGGATGAGATATTGGGATTAATTGATCTGGAGATAATATCCATTGAGGATGTGATTCATCTGATCCAGTTGCGGGATGATTATAGTAAATTGGTATTAACCGGACGTTCCCTGCCGGCAGAATTAGAGCCGTATATGGATATTGTCTCCAAGATTGATTTGGAAAAGGATACTACGATATAGCAACAATCATTTATCATTTCATAAAATAAGATATATACTATTTTAGGAGGATGAAGCATGTCGATATTTACTGGTGCCGGTGTGGCATTGATCACACCGATGTATGAAGATGGTTCCATCAACTATGCAGAGATGGAACGCATCATTGACGATCAGATCGAACATGGAACGGATGCGATCATCGTATGCGGAACCACAGGGGAAGCAACGACGATGAGTTACGAAGAGCATATGGAAACGATACGGATGTGTGTCGGTATGGTACACAAGCGGGTTCCGGTCATTGCAGGAACGGGATCGAATTGTACAAAGTCAGCCATAGGATTATCGGAGAAGGCACAGTCAGTAGGTGCAGATGCATTGCTGGTGGTGTCGCCATATTATAATAAAGCAACCCAAAATGGACTGAAACAGCATTTCACAAAGATAGCCAGTGCTGTGGATCTGCCGTTGATCTTGTATAATATTCAGGGGCGGACCGGAGTCAATATCGCATCACAGACCATTGCGGATCTGGCGCATGATGTGGATAATATCGTGGCGGTCAAGGAGGCCTCCGGTAATATATCTCAGGTTGCAGAAATCCTGCATCTGACCCAGGGGGATGTGGATGTGTATTCGGGAAATGATGATCAGATTGTACCGATCGTGGCACTGGGTGGCAAGGGTGTGATCTCTGTATTATCTCATGTGGCACCCCAGGATACCCACGATATGGTTATGAAACTGATAGCAGGGGATGTGAAGGGCAGTCAGGAATTGCAGCTAAAATATCTCCCGCTGATTCAGGCGTTATTTAGCGAAGTGAATCCGATTCCGGTGAAG
Source organism: Eubacteriales bacterium (assembly GCA_030523265.1). Classification (GTDB taxonomy): domain Bacteria; phylum Bacillota; class Clostridia; order Lachnospirales; family Lachnospiraceae; genus Butyribacter. The sequence continues at coordinate 4,137 of JAUNIU010000087.1, forward strand.
GCGGCAATGAATATGATGGGCTATCAGGTGGGATCTTTGCGGATGCCATTGACGGAGATGGAGGATGCCCATAAGCAGGTATTGCGGGCAGCATTGATAGATGCAGGCATCACTGTAGTAGACAAATAAAGAATGGGAACCGTCTGGAATATAGATCAGACGGTTCCTTTTTGAAAATATATCACATGGATTTGAAAATTTCATTTTCTTACCAAGGATAGAATGGAGGACAGAAAGATGACAAAAATTATTATGTTAGGATGCAATGGTCGTATGGGGCAGATGATTACCGATATCGTAGCGCAGGACGATGAGGCGCAGATCGTTGCCGGTGTGGATATCGTAAATAACCGGGATAATGGATACCCTGTTTTTTCCACGATTACCGATTGTGATGTGGTGGCAGATGCCATTATTGATTTTTCTTCTGCCAATGGCTTTGAGGAGCGCATGGATTATGCGGTGGACAAGCAGGTGCCGATCATCGTATGTTCTACCGGGTTATCGGAAGAACAGCTGGAGTATATGAAACAGGCCAGCGAGAAGGTAGCAGTGCTCAAGTCTGCCAATATGTCTCTGGGAGTCAACCTGCTGATCAAATTAGTCCGTGAGGCAGCGCAGAAACTGGCGGCGGAGGGATTTGATGTGGAGATCGTAGAGAAACATCATAATCAGAAACTGGATGCGCCTTCCGGTACTGCGTTGGCATTGGCAGATTCCATCAATGAGGAGATGGGAGGGCAGTATGAGTATGTGTATGACCGTTCGCAAGTCCGTCAGACCAGAGGAAAGAAAGAACTTGGCATTTCTGCGGTACGTGGCGGTACCATCGTGGGAGAACACGATGTGATTTTTGCCGGAACCGATGAAGTGGTTACGTTTTCGCATACCGCATATTCCAGAGCGGTATTTGCCAAAGGGTCCGTCACAGCAGCAAAATATATTAAGGGAAAGGGTGCTGGCATGTATGACATGGCAGACGTATTAATGTAATGCAATTATCAGTGGTGAATATCTGTGATATTGTGATTGCAGTCTGGCTGATCGTCGCGGTGCTGAATGGAGCATTGACCGGATTGATTCTGAAGCTGGGACAAATTGCAGCTATGGTGGCTGCTTATATTCTGGCGCAGGTGTTAGTGATCTATATCGGTAGTTATTTTGGTTTGACTTTCTTGGTGAGTTATATCATCTTGTCAATCGTATTTCGATGGGGACTAAAGATACTGAATCTGGTGGACCGTATTCCGGTCATTGGTTTTATCAATCACTTTGGCGGAGCAGTCTGCGGGTTTCTGGTTTCCTTTGTCCTGATCTATCTGTTGGTCAATCTGGTGTTTGGAGTGGTACCACAGAATGTACTGGATGGTATCGGACTTACGAAGGATGCAGTCGGTCATTCGGTGCTGCTCGGTGCATTTACCCCATGAGGAGTGCAAAATATGAATAAGATTAATTATCAGTTGGAATTGGATAAAATTATTCAGGGGCTGACAGCGCGCGGTGAAGTGCCGACATTATTGATGCACAGTTGCTGTGCCCCCTGTAGCAGTTATTGCCTCAGTTATCTGGCGGAATATTTTCACATTACGATATTTTATTATAATCCCAATATCTCACCGGAATCAGAGTACCAAAAACGGGTCAGGGAACAGCAACGTCTGATCGGGGAACTTCCAGTGAAATATCCGATAGCATTTCAGGAAGGGCGTTATGATCCGGAACGGTTCTTTGCCATGGCGCAGGGAATGGAGCAGATACCAGAGGGTGGTGCGCGTTGTTTCCGGTGTTATGAGATGCGGCAACGGGAGGCGGCGATAGTGGCAAAGGAAGGTGGGTTTGACTATTTTACGACTACCTTGTCAGTCAGTCCCCACAAAAACGCTCAGAAACTCAATGAGATTGGTCTGCAGTTACAGGAAGAGTATGGAATTAAGTATCTGGTATCCGATTTTAAGAAACGCGGTGGATATCTGAGGTCCATAGAATTATCCAGAGAGTATGATCTGTATCGTCAGAACTATTGTGGTTGTGTCTATAGCAAAGGGGAGGGAGAAGGTCTATGAAATACCGGGGCAGTATCCGTGTGTTTGTGGAAGATTATATCTATGCGCTGTTAAAGCTGGTTCTGGGCACTTTGGTTATTTCGGCGCTGATTCTGGTCACTGCGTTTGTGCTGCCGATGGAGCAGGCAGAGAAAATAGTCTTTGGTGCATATCGTCAGGTCATCGTGGAATGGTCCATATTGTTTCCTTTTTTTAGTGTGTTGATGGTGGAAATGATCGTGGTATTCTGTTATAAGCTGGCATCGGTTACTACTGTATGGGTCGATCAGGACGGAGTGGAGATTCACAGAATGGCTGGCAAAAAGGAGAAGTATTTGTTTGCGGACTATCAGATGACATCTTATCAGGAGCAGAAGCATCTGTGGAAACAAAATAAAATATGTTCTTATTTGCGGCTGACGGATACGGAAGGTCGTGTCAGTGACCGATTGCTCCCTTATTTTGCGGGGGAGAGTTATGATAAGTTATTTCATGGGATCAGGAGTATAATCATACATATCGACCCACAGTATATAGTCGAAGAACAAAGGGATGAGATTCAGACGAAACCATTTGATATAGTGATTCCCAAAGAGCAGATATATCGGGCTGAACGGGGAAGTTTGATCCTGGAGATGGTATTGGGTGTTGCGATTGCCGCTACATGTTTTGCGTTATTCTATTTTCGTGAGGTGCGACCGGTTAAAATGCTGTTGCTCGGCATAGGGATTTTAATCGTCTTAATTTACCGGATCATGAAAAATATAGTAGATTGGAGAAAAGTACCGGAGCGTATCATGGTCACATCGGAATATCTGTATATTGATGGGAAGGGTTACTGGTTGCCGGATGTGACGCAAATATCTATGACTTCCAAGGTCAGGGAGAAAGACATGGATGACCGCACCCGCTGGTATATCCGGTTTTATTACCGGGGAGAAAGACAGCAGTACTGGTTGGGAACAGAGGACAGTTTTTCCGAGGCATCTTTTGATCATATCAAACGGTATATTCTGGCTGCCATGATGGTATGTCCGCAGAAAGTGGCAAAGGAGGATTCGGCAGAGAAATGAGAAATGGGATGATATATTTGCTGAGACTGGTGTTTGCCGTTGGTGGAATGCTATTGCTGATGTATAGTTTATTTGGCGCGGCGGAGCCGGATTATTCGATGGCGGCAAAAGTAGGGGTAGTGCTGGTGATCTATGTGGTCAGATGTATCTGTGCCCGAATACAGGAAAAGAGATATGTCAGAGAAACCAATGAGCAGATGTATCCCGAAATTATACGGGATGCTTTTGCGGGAGACCCCAGGAAGTATGCAAGGCTGATGCGGGCGATCGAGCGGTATAACCGGGATCAGATTTTTCGTGCACAGAAGATGTTGTGTGCACTGTTAGAAGAATGTACTACAGCGAATGAGGAGTTTGCTGTGAAATTTTTTATGTCTGCCTGTCATGACGAGTTAGAGGAATACGCGGAACAAATGGAGATTCTTAGGGAGTTATTGGACAGAGAACCCGATAATGCATTATTATGGACGAATCTAGGAGCCGCGCTGGGCAATCAGGGAAACTTGCAGGAAGCCGTGGATGCCTGCCGAATGGCGATTAATTATGAAGCAGAAAATACAGAAGCCTATATCTCGTTAGCGATGGATTATATGCGGTTAGACAATCCGGTGGAGGCAAAGACTGCGATAGGGAAGGCTTTGGAATATGATCCGGGAAGACAGCAGGCCTTACAGGTTGCATATGGGATCGCGGTACTGTCTGAGGAACCGGAGGCGGCAGAACAGTATCGGAAGCAATATACTATGCAGGGAGGTATCATGGATGATTTGAATAGGGCAGTTGATTTTCTGGCAGAAAAAGACCAGGCCATCGAATGAAGATGTCCTGGTCTTTTTCAATGCTTAAAACCTCTTTCTTTCACTGTTCGTCCCGTTCTTTTACGAATTGATCGATCAGATGTTGTACATTATCAATACAGGCGCCACATACAGTGCCGGCACCGGTCGCTTCCTGTACTTCTTCCAATGTACTGGCACCGTCCATGACGGCATCTTTTACCATTCCGTTTGTAACATTCTGACAATAGCATACAACTTTATCATTATCCATAAAGCACCTTCCTTTCAGGATTAGGGTTTGTAAAATAGCAGAATATTATTCCGATAAGGTGTTGCTATTGGTGGTGATTACTTAATTGTGGTATAAAATTTACGCCTGCCGCTCTAATGTGGCAACGACTCCGTATCCCTTTGCAATATTTGGCACCATCGTCACAAGTCTCCAACCCTCTTTTGCAAGTGTATTTAAAGTTTTCTCGCATTCCTTAACATTTAGAACCACAACCTTGTATTCATACATATTGTTACCTCCCATTTTAAAGATTTATTGCTAGTTTTCGGATTCTATGAATGAAATACTTCTTCATAAATATGTATCAGTTCTTCATATCTTGCCTGACAATCGGCTTGTCTGGCAAGGGGTGCCATGGCATTTTTCATTTCCCCATAGTACCAGCTCTGTTTTTCTTTTGGTGCCCGGAAGCGTTTCCAGAGTTGTTCACCCTGCGCTTGATAATCGGCATACATACTTCGCAGATTAGACAGGGCATCTGCCAAAATCAGCATCTGGTACCTCTGGTCTGCGATACGAAGGATTTCAATGGCATTTTGTTTGCGTTCCTCCCAGGTCAAATCTTTATTCTCCGTATGTTTGCCAACCAAATCTGCTACATTTTCTCCAAAGATATCCTGAATCCGGTCCAGTGTCAGATCCGTATCTTCCACTGTGTCGTGTAAAATACCTGCGATCAGGAGATCGGTATCCGCATTCATAGAGGATAGTATTTCCAATACTTCCATAGGATGTACCAGATAATCAATGTCTGTTCCTTTGCGGAGCTGCCCTTTATGTGCTTTTGCTGCCAGGATAATGGCATCGTGTAACCTGCTTCCTGCTATCACCGTTTGATTCTCCATGAACACCTCCCATATCTGACTATACAACGATATGGAAAAGTATAACAAAACCCGGGATGAAAAGTCAATCTTTCCCGGCCTTGCGTTTCCGCATTTTGCATGCTGCTTATAGCAGCATGGTCTTTTCACACAAAAAAATCATAAAATTAGAAATGCGGAAACGCAAGTTCCCAGCTTTTGAGCAAATATTTGCCGAAGCAGACGGCTTCGTGATACAATGATAAGCGAGTGGTGATATTAATTAGCGCAGGAGGGAAAGTTTATGGTAAATAGAAAGTGGATCGGAGTGATTTGTATTCTGGCGATTTGTTCGATGTTGATCAGTAAACCACAGGCAAAGGCGAAAGTGTACAAAAAAGGATTTACTTATCAAAAACTGCCAAAGCATATTAAGAAAAAGATAACGGGCGTATCTTATAAGAAAAATAAATATATTAAATATAAAGATTTGCGTTATGTCAAAGTGCGTTATTATGATTTTTCAGGAAATGTGCAAAATGGGGAGTTGATTGTCAACAAGAAAATTGCCCAAAAAACTGTACGGATTTTTTATGAATTGTATCAGATCAAATATCCCATCGAGCGGATACAACTGGTGGATGACTATGGGGCGGATGATGAAAAATCCATGAGTGCCAACAATACGTCCTCCTTTAATTACCGTACGGTGGCAGGGACAAGTCGCCTGTCAAAACATGCCATGGGATTGGCGATTGATATTAATCCACGCATCAATCCATATATTAATCGCAAGGGAATCCTTACCCCTGCCAATGGAAAAGTATACCGCTGTCGGGATAAGTCGAAATGTACCGGGAAGTATGCGCGCTATATGATTAAGCGCAATAGTAAAATTACGAAAATATTTAAGAAATATGGTTTTTCCTGGGGCGGGGACTGGAAATACAGTAAGGATTACCAGCATTTTGAGCTATGATTTTCTCTAAAATACAGATGTAGACACAGGCAGGATAGGAGTGCCATCACAATCTGGCTGATCAGTATGCCAATCAGATATGCCATGATACCAAAGTGTGGGACACAAAAAACCAGACTACAGAGCTTGATAGACTGACTTATGACGGTGATGAAAAAGGTTTGACGATTTTTACCCAGACCATTAATGATACTGCCCAGAGTGGTGGAGAGGTAGAGGAACGGACAGAGCCAGGATAGGATTCGCAAAAAAGTACCCGCTGTTTCATTATGGAAACACAGATTGCCGATCAAATTGCCGAAAAGTAAAAAGAAGAGGGTAAAGGCAAAACCCATCAGCAGACAGTAAAGGGAAGAAGTGGTGACATAGTGTTTGACCTGCTTTTCCTGTCCCGCCGCTTTGGAATCTGCCACGGCAGGGAGCAACATGACTGCGATGGAATTGGTAATGCTGGAAGGGAAGAGCAGGAATGGCATTACCATACCGGAAAGGACTCCATAGAGTGCCAAGGCATCTGCGCTGGAATACCCATACATGC
>JAUNIU010000088.1 GCA_030523265.1 Eubacteriales bacterium
AGTCTCCGGTGCCGAGGAACACTCTGCTATGTCCGCCGCGGAGGGCGAGGTACAGGAAAAGGGATATACGGCTTCTTTTCCGAGTCTGGTCAATGTAGCAGGGGTGCCAACGTATATCATGGTACTAAAGGATAGTGGCGGTCTGGTGAAGCTATATGCCATGGTAAATGTGGAACAGTACAATATTGTTGCCACTGCCACCACACAAAATAAAGTGTTTGAAAACTATTGTAAATTATTGGCGGCAGAGGGAAATGCCGAAGCTGTCACGGAAGAGGAACTGCAGAAATCAATCACAGTATCAGATATTCAGTTCATCAATACAGAGGAGGGAACTGTGGTGTATATCAAAGATACGGATCATCAGGTATATAAGCAGGCATTTAAGGAAAACGAATCTCTCATCAAGCTTCAGACCGGAGATCAATTACAGATCACATATCGGGAAGGCGTGGATGATATTCATATCTTGCTGGAATTTCAGCAAATACCGTAAAGTTTATATTTTTTTTAGAATAATTCATAATTTTATCCATTGCTTTTTGGGACAATCGCGTTAGACTAATATGGTAAAGTATGAAAGCATGCGAATGAATGGAAGTTGTGATTGAAGCATAACGGAAAGGATGAACATGAGAGAGCGTTTATATCGATTTATGCAGGGGAGATATGGGACGGATCAATTCACGAATTTTCTGGTTTGGTTTGCCATTATTCTTTGGCTGGTGACCCGGTTTATTAGCAGCATTTATGTGAATGGACTGTTTTGTTTTATGGCTTTATTGATGGTGGTATATGCTGATTTTCGGATCTTTTCTAAGAATTATAGTAAGCGTTACCGGGAAAACGAGTGTTATCTGATGATGACAGGCAGAATACGGCGTTATTTCCAAAAATGGAAGCATCAGAGACAGTTACGGCGGGGGCATCGGATCTTTAAGTGTCCTTCCTGTCAACAAAAGATTCGGGTACCCAAAGGAAAAGGAAAGATTGCGATCACTTGTCCGGGTTGTCGGACAGAGTTTATCAGACGCAGTTAGGAGTGAAATATACGCTTCAGAATGGAGAATTTTATGCGGGAGATGACATTTAAGATGGAACGCCCCGGTTTGGTTAAAGCGGGAGATCAGGTACATGTCAGTGAGAAAAAGACGGCGTTAAATTATACTTATATTATTGAACCAGCGGTGGCAATGTCTGGCTGTTTTAAGGTGAATGAGCGGATTGAGAGCCGGGATGGGGTGGTGAAGGATGTGACCCATAATGAGCGTGGGTATTATGTGATTGTGGAGTTTGAAAACTAAGAATATAAATAAGACCCAGTCAAATTGCCTGCGAGGTGCCATGCGATCGCGGGTGACCGGATACAGGAGGACCGGATAAGGAAAAGGAGGAAGAATATGTTAGAGGTAGGAATTACGGGACATCAGGAATTGGTAGTCACAGAGGAATTGACCGCGAAAGCCATGGGCAGTGGAGAATTAAACGTATTTGCGACACCTGCTATGTTAGCATTGATGGAAAAAACGGCATATCAGAGTGTGGCCTGTGAGTTGGAGGAAGGCAGTGGCAGCGTGGGAACGATGGTAAATCTGACGCACAGTGCGGCATCTCCGGTAGGGATGAAAATTACTTGTGACAGCAAGTTGATAGCAATGGATGGACGTAAACTGGTATTTGAGATCGAAGCGAAGGACGATGCCGGTGTGATTGGACAGGCAACGCATGAGCGGTTTATCATTTATAACGAGAAATTTCAGGCGAAGACAGATGCCAAGAATGGTAAATAGAAATATCGAAAGACCAGCCGGGCAAAGCGGCAGGAGAAAAACACCCCGCAACTCGTGTATCGAGGATACACCATGTTGCGGGGGGTTTTTGTTTAATCCGTATATGCAGATTATCTATCTCTTGTTGGAAGCTTTCCAGATGTGCATCTTCTCTGCTTCGGCGATCAGTTCATCACGGAAATCCGGATGTGCCACAGAGATGATTGCTTCTGCCTTTTGCCAGGTTGACAATCCCTTTAGATTGACGATTCCGTATTCGGTTACGAAATAGTGTACATTGGCACGGGTATCGGTAACGATGGAACCGTTATTCAGAGTCGGGTTGATGCGGGAACTTACAGTGCCATCTTTCTTTTGGAAGGTAGAAGACATACAGATAAAACTCTTGCCACCGTTTGACAGATAAGCACCCAGTACGAAATCTAATTGTCCGCCAGCACCGCTGATCTGTTTAATGCCGGCCGATTCTGCATTGATCTGGCCGAACAGATCGATATCTACTGCATTATTGATGGAGATGAAGTTATCCAGTGCAGAAATGGAGCGGATATCATTGGTATAATTCACCGGCACGCTCATGCATTCCGGATTTTCATTGATATAATCGTATAATTTCTGGGTACCGGCGCCGAATGCATAAACCTGACGGCCTTTGTCAATCGATTTTCTGGCTCCGGTGATTTTGCCGGCCTTGGCAATGTCCACGAAAGCATCCACATACATTTCTGTATGCACACCCAGATCTTTTAGATCGGATTCGGCGATCAGAGACCCCACGGCGTTTGGCATGCCGCCGATACCTAACTGGAGACAGGCTCCATCTGGAATCTCATTGACGATAAATTTGGCAACTGCCTGATCTACTTCCGTTGCAGGTGCTGCTGCACCCATAGACGCTATGGCAGGATTATCTCCCTGTACGATCATATCCACTTTGCTGATGTGGATGGATTCTTCAAACCCGCCCAGGCAGCGAGGCATATTTTCGTTTACCTCGACGATGATCGTATCTGCCATTTCACAGCAGGCGGCCATATGAGACGCGTTTGGTCCGAAGTTAAAGAAACCGTGTTGGTCCATGGGAGCCACCTGGAACATGGCGATCTTAGATGGTGTCTTGGAGTCACGGTAATATCTTGGCAGTTCCGAATAACGGATTGGCGCATAATAAGCGAATCCCTGTGCGATGGCTTTTCTCTCGATACCGCCCATATGCCAGGAATTCCATGTCATGTGTTCGGCTGGATTTTCGATTTGGAAAATCTCCGGTGTCCACATCAGGATACCACCGCGGAATTTCACATCGGTCAGTTCCGGCAGACGTTTTGCCATAGCGGCATCCAATGCCACGGGTGTACCGGTACACCAGCCGTAATCCACCCAGTCACCGGATTTCACTACTTTCACGGCATCCTCTGCCGTTGTTAATTTTTGAGAATATAGAGTTTCAAAATCCATTGTTTTACCTCCTTCGTTGTGTACATATTTATAAAATAGCATTAAATAAAATGTTTCGCAATAGATATGTTGCTATGATGCTCCCCATTTTTTGGCAAAGGACAACCACAAGTTATCTCGTAAAACGGGGAGAGTCAGAGCATGCGGTTTTGGCTCTTGAAAATAGCAAAAATGAAATTTATGTAAATATTTTGTTTTTTTGATCAAATGAACCAATAATGACACGAAAAATGCTTGATAATTTATTCAATTTGATATATCATAGGGACAGTGAGTGCCTAGATAACTAGGTAAATCGGCAGTTTTTCTGTCAGTACATTAATCAAACAAGGAGGAATTATAGTTATGGCAAAGAAAGTAGTATTAGCAGGCGCTTGTCGTACAGCGATCGGTAAGATGGGTGGAGGATTGAGTAAGACTCCGGCTCCTGTATTGGGGTCTATCGTGATTAAAGAAGCTTTGGAGAGAGCAGGCGTACCGGCTGATCAGGTGGATCATGTTTATATGGGTTGTGTAATCCAGGCAGGTCTTGGTCAGAACGTGGCTCGTCAGGCTTCCATTAAGGCAGGTCTGCCAATTACGACACCAGCTGTTACTGTAAACGTAGTTTGCGGTTCTGGTTTGAACTGTGTCAATATGGCAGCACAGATGATTCAGGCAGGAGATGCAGATATCGTTGTGGCAGGTGGTATGGAGAACATGTCTATGGCTCCTTACGCAATGATGCAGGGTCGTTATGGATACCGTATGAATAATGGTAAGTTAGTGGATACGATGGTAAACGATGCATTATGGGATGCATTCAATCAGTATCATATGATGATTACCGCTGAGAATGTGGCAGAGCAGTGGGGGCTGACACGTGAAGAATTAGATGAGTTTGCAGCAAACAGCCAGCAGAAGTGCGAAGCTGCTATCAATGCTGGTGGATTTGATGCTGAGATCGTACCGGTACAGACTGGTGTTGACCGCAAGACAAAAGAGCCAATCATCTTCTCTAAGGATGAGGGTCCTCGTGCTGGTACCACCGCTGAGGGACTTGGTCATTTGAAATGCTGTTCTGGCAAAGAGGGCGGTGTGGTTACTGCTGGTAACGCATCTGGTATCAATGACGGTGCAGCAGCAATCGTAGTGATGAGTGAAGAGAAAGCTAAAGAATTAGGGGTTACTCCTATGGCTACTTTCGTAGCAGGCGCTTTAGGCGGTGTTGCACCTGAGATCATGGGTGTTGGTCCGGTTGCTTCTACGAAAAAGGTGTTGGAGAAGACAGGTATGTCTATGGATGATATTGATATCGTTGAGGCAAACGAGGCATTTGCAGCACAGTCTGTAGCTGTTGCAAAGGATCTTGGATTCGATATGGCAAAGGTAAACAAAAAAGGTGGTGCCATCGCGCTGGGTCATCCGGTTGGTGCTTCCGGCTGCCGTATCTTAGTTACACTGCTTCATCAGATGGAGGCAGGACAGAAGGGTCTTGCTACACTGTGTATCGGTGGCGGTATGGGATGTTCTACTATCGTAGAGAAGGAAGCCTAAACACTGCTTCTGAAGTAGACAAACATAGCAAAGATTATAAGAGCAATGGCAATCTTCGGAGGGGAGAAAGCTGTCAGCATTCTCCTCTCAGTGAAGTCAAAACCCCAGGGTAAGCGGATGGGGTTATCAAACTTGTGTGCGCAGCAAGCAGATATTTAGCATACGGTGTATACGAGAATTAAAAGGAGAGTACATAAAAATGGCTGAGTTTATTTTATATGAGGTAGATGGTGCAGTTGCTACTATCACGATTAATCGTCCAAAGGCATTGAATGCATTGAATAGCCAGGTTTTGGATGAGTTAGATGCGACATTGGATGCGATTGATCTGGATACCGTTCGTTGTGTGATTCTGACAGGTGCCGGAGAGAAATCTTTCGTGGCTGGTGCTGACATTGGAGAGATGAGCACTCTGACGAAAGCAGAAGGGGAAGCCTTTGGTAAGAAAGGTAATGATGTATTCCGCAAGCTGGAGACATTGCCGGTTCCAGTGATCGCTGCTGTAAATGGTTTCGCTTTGGGCGGCGGTTGTGAGATCTCCATGAGCTGTGATATTCGTATCTGTTCTGAGAATGCAGTTTTTGGACAGCCTGAGGTAGGCCTGGGTATCACTCCAGGTTTCGGTGGCACACAGAGATTAGCTCGTCTGGTGAGTCCTGGCATGGCAAAGCAGTTGATCTATACTGCCAGAAACATTAAGGCAGAGGAAGCATACCGGATCGGTCTGGTGAATGCAGTGTATCCGGTAGAGGAGTTATTGCCGGCGGCGAAGAAGATGGCTGCAGGTATTGCTGCACAGGCTCCGATCGCAGTTCGTAACTGCAAGAAAGCGATTAACGATGGTCTGCAGGTGAACATTGATGAGGCAATCGTGATCGAGGAGAAATTGTTCGGTGACTGCTTTGAGACAGAAGATCAGAAGGCCGGTATGGGTAACTTCCTGGCACCAAAGGATCAGAAAGTCAAAGTGGTAGATTTTAAGAATTGTTAATGAATAATGAAGTGGGAAGGAGGATGTGATCACATTTTACTCCCCACTCCATTTTGCGTTTATCATGACGCACAAAATAAAACATATATGGAGGTAATATCATGAAAGTAGGCGTTATTGGTGCAGGTACAATGGGACAGGGCATTGCGAAAGCATTTGCTATGACAGATGGTTATGAGGTTGCTCTCTGTGATATTAAGCAGGAGTGGGCTGAAGGTGGAAAGGACAAGATTGCCAAAGGATATGCCAGATTGGTAGAGAAAGGCAAAATGACACAGGAAGCTGTAGATGGAATCCTTGCAAAGATTACTCCGGGCCTGAAAGAAGATTTATGTGCTGATTGTGATTTGATCGTAGAAGCAGCATTTGAAGATATGGAAGTGAAAAAGACTACGTTTTCTGAGTTAGACAAGATTGCAAAGCCAGAATGTATCTTTGCTTCTAATACATCCAGCCTCTCTATCACAGAGATCGGTAATGGACTGACCCGTCCAATGGTAGGTATGCACTTCTTCAATCCGGCTGACCGCATGAAACTCATCGAGGTAATCGCTGGTGTGAACACACCTGCTGAGACTGTGGATGCCATCAAGAAGATTTCTGAGGAAATTGGTAAGACTCCTGTACAGGTTAATGAGGCTGCTGGTTTCGTAGTAAACCGTATCCTGATCCCGATGATTAACGAAGCAGCATTCATCAAGATGGAAGGTGTTTCTGATATCGCTGGTATCGATGCTGCTATGAAGCTGGGTGCAAATCATCCGATGGGACCATTGGAGTTAGGTGATTTCGTAGGTCTTGATATCTGCTTGGCAATCATGGACGTTCTGTACAATGAGACAGGTGACAGCAAGTATCGTGCCTGCCCACTGCTTCGCAAGATGGTTCGTGGCGGTAATTTGGGTTGCAAGAGTGGTAAGGGATTCTATGTATACAATGCAGACCGCACAAAGACTCCGGTTGACGCTCTGTAATAGTAGATAACTATAATTTTAGTATGGTATTTTCTAGCTGCTGTCATAGTGCATCTACTGGGGGAAAAGCTTAGTGTTAAGCGTTTCTGGCATTTCTGTGTTCTGTCTGCTGTTAAAACCCACATCATGAGACGTGATGTGGGAATACTGCATAAAATTGCACGTGGAAAACGTGTTTTCCAGATGCAATTGATATGCAGTATTGACTGCTGCCTATGGCAGCATGTCTTTTAACAAAAAGGATACAATTTGTCAGTGCATCCCGGATGCGCCGTGACAGCGGTTTAGCAAATAAAATGTGTATTGGATACGTAGCAATACACAATACAAAATAACGAAAGGTGGTAAAAAAGATCATGGACTTTACATTAAGTAAAAAGCATGAGATGGCGAGACAGCTTTTCAAAGATTTCGCCGAGAACGAAGTAAAGCCTTTGGCTCAGGAAACAGATGAGACAGAGCATTTCCCACAGGTTACTGTAGATAAGATGGGAAAGAGCGGATTCCTTGGAATCCCGGTTCCTAAGGAGTATGGTGGACAGGGTGCTGACATCCTGACTTACATCATGTGTGTAGAGGAACTTTCTAAGGTTTGTGGTACTACAGGCGTAGTGGTTTCTGCACATACTTCTCTGTGTGTTGATCCGATTCTTACTTATGGTACTGAGGAGCAGAAGCAGAAATATCTGCCGGATTTGTGTTCTGGTAAGAAATTAGGTGCTTTTGGTCTGACCGAGCCAGGTGCCGGTACAGATGCACAGGGTGTACAGACCAAGGCAGTACAGGATGAGACCACTGGTGAGTGGATCTTAAATGGTTCTAAGTGTTTCATTACCAATGGTGAGGTTGCTGATGTTTATATCATCATCGCTTACACAGATGTAGTGGAGAACAAGCGCGGAAGAAAAGTGAAGAAATTCTCCGCTTTTATCGTAGATAAGGGAACACCGGGCTTCTCCTTTGGTACCAAAGAAAAGAAAATGGGTATCCGTGGATCTTCTACCTATGAATTGATCTTCCAGGATTGCCGTATCCCGGCAGATGCGCTGTTAGGGCAGAGAGGAAAAGGATTCCCAATCGCGATGCATACTCTGGATGGTGGTCGTATCGGTATCGCAGCACAGGCACTGGGACTGGCTGAAGGTGCATTGGAGAGAACCATCGAGTATACAAAAGAAAGAAAGCAGTTTGGCCGTGCAATTTCTGCACAGCAGAATACACAGTTCCAGTTAGCGAACATGGCTACACAGGTGGAAGCTGCTAAGAATCTGGTATACAGAGCTGCTTTGAAGAAGCAGGAATTTGCCGATGGCGCAAAAGTTTCTTACTCTGTAGAGGCTGCTATGGCGAAGTTATTTGCAGCAGAGACTGCTATGGATGTTACTACCAAGTGTGTTCAGTTGTTTGGTGGTTACGGATACATCAGAGAGTACGATGTAGAGCGTATGATGCGTGATGCAAAGATTACAGAGATCTACGAGGGAACTTCCGAGGTTCAGCGTATGGTTATCTCAGGTGCTTTATTAAGCTAATCTTTGTACAGAGACAACGTGAACTGAGTTTGAAAATAAATTATTAAGACAAGGAGTGACAAAGCCGTGAAAATAGTTGTATGTGTAAAACAGGTTCCAGATACCAAGGGCGGCGTAAAGTTTAACCCAGATGGTACTTTGGACAGAGGTGCGATGCTTGCCATCATGAATCCGGACGATAAGGCCGGCTTAGAGGCAGCTCTTAGATTAAAAGATGAATATGGTGCAGAGGTAACGGTATTAACCATGGGTCTTCCAAAGGCAGAGGATGTACTGCGCGAGGCTATGGCTATGGGTGCTGACAAGGGTATCCTGGTAACCGATCGTGTATTAGGTGGTGCGGATACCTGGGCTACTTCTACTACCATTGCAGGTGCATTAAGAAATATCGATTATGATTTAATCATCACAGGTCGTCAGGCGATTGATGGTGATACCGCGCAGGTGGGTCCTCAGATTTCCCAGCATTTGAATCTTCCGGTTATCTCTTATGCTAAGGATATCAAAGTAGAGGGAGACAGTGTGGTTGTTCAGCGTCAGTATGATGATGGCTATCATATGTTAAAGGTGAAAATGCCTTGTCTCGTAACAGCTCTTTCTGAGTTAAACGAGCCTCGTTATATGACTCCGGGTGGAATTTTCGATGCATATGATGCAGAGATCACCGTTTGGGGCAGAGCTGATCTGAAGGATGTAGATGATTCTAACCTTGGTTTGAATGGTTCTCCTACCAAGATTGCTAAGGCTTCTGATAAGGTACGTAAAGGTGCTGGTGAGCAGGTTACACCAGATTCACCAGAAGAGGCTGTTGACTACATTGTAGGTAAATTAGCAGAGAAACATGTAATCTAATCAAATAAAGGAAAAGTGGTGAATGAAATGGGCGCAATGAACGCAGAAGATTTAGAAAAGTATAAAGGCGTATATGTCTTTGCTCAGCAGGTAGACAATGAATTAAGCGGTATCGCATTCGAGTTACTTGGTAAGGCAAAAGATCTTGCAGCGGATCTTAGCACAGATGTGACAGCAGTCCTGATCGGTTCTGATGTCAAGGGTCTGGTGGATCAGTTGGCAGAGTATGGTGCAGATAAGGTCATCGTAGTCGATGATCCGGAGTTAAAGAATTACAGAACAGAGCCATATGCTCATGCGTTGGCATCTGTGATTAATGAGTACAAGCCGGAAATTATGTTAGTAGGTGCTACAGCGATCGGTCGTGATTTAGGTCCTATCGTATCTGCTCGTGTAGCTACTGGTCTGACAGCGGACTGTACCGTGTTGGAGATCGGAGATTTCCCTCTGAATCCTATCCCTGGAAAAGAGCAAAAGCACAACCAGTTGCTGATGACTCGTCCTGCATTTGGTGGTAACACCATTGCTACGATCGCTTGTCCGGATAACCGTCCGCAGATGGCTACCGTTCGTCCTGGCGTTATGCAGAAGATTGCTCCAATCGCAGGTGCGAAGGCTGAAGTGATTGAGTACAATCCTGGATTTACTCCAAATGATAAGTATGTTGAGATATTAGAGATCGTTAAGGAATTAAACGATACTGTAGATATCCAGGAAGCAAAAATTCTGGTATCTGGTGGTCGTGGTGTCGGCAGCAAAGAGAATTTCCAGCTCCTGGAAGATCTGGCTGCTGCAATCGGTGGTACCGTGAGCTGCTCTCGTGCAGTAGTGGATAACGGCTGGTTACCGAAGGAGTTACAGGTAGGTCAGACCGGTAAGACCGTACGTCCTAATGTATACTTCGCGATCGGTATCTCCGGTGCGATCCAGCATACAGCAGGTATGGAAGAGTCTGATATCATCGTTGCTATTAACAAGGATGAGACAGCACCGATCTTTGATGTAGCTGATTATGGTGTCGTTGGAGATCTGAATAAGATCGTTCCAAAGCTGACAGAGGCATTGAAGAATTACGCAAAATAATAGGAATCATAGGATTTGATTCAGGAGGGTTGCCGCACGATACGTACGGCAGCCCTTTTTCGCTGTATAGGATATATTTATATTGTTGCTACAAACAAGTTTGCCAACGAATATATAGTATGAGGTGATGGGATGCGCACCAATAAATGAATTATTTGACTTTCCCCATTTTGCCAAAGAATAACTCGTGGTTATCTACTATTTGTATCTTTTGCCGTAATGTCTGCCCTGTGTGTCAATGAGAGATTGCTGAAGGGAAATCCGCAGGATTGCAGATTCTGCCAGCAACCTTACGCCTTGATGAAGGTCTAGTGCTTTACCGTTTCGATCATTTATTTATGCGCCTCTCCGTAAACTTGCAGCATGCTGACAGGTTTTCCGTGTTTCCCATAGAGGCA
>JAUNIU010000089.1 GCA_030523265.1 Eubacteriales bacterium
CATAATCCGGCCAATCTCTTGGGAGTGCGTGCTTGTCAGAAGGTGATGCCGAATGTTCCAAATGTGGCGGTATTTGATACCGCATTTCATCAGACGATGCCAAAGAAGGCATATCTGTATGGATTGCCGAAAAAATATTATGAAGAGCATGGTGTGCGCCGTTATGGTTTCCATGGCACCAGCCATAGTTATGTGTCAGCCAGACTGGCAGAGTTAGAAGGACTGGATCCTGACAATTCCAAAATGATCATTTGTCATATCGGCAGTGGTGCCAGTATTACCGCTGTAAAAAACGGAAAGAGCGTGGATACCAGTATGGGTATGACACCGTTAGAGGGATTGGTGATGGGAACCCGTTCCGGGGATCTGGATCCGGCGATTTTGGAGTATATTTGTCAAAAAGAAAATCTGACCATCAGTGAATTGACGACCATTCTCAATAAGGAATCCGGTGTACTGGGCTTGTCTGGACTGTCCAATGATTACCGGGATCTGATGGAAGCGATAGAACAGGGGAATGAAGATGCGAAAAATGCAGTTGATGTGATGGTATATCGTGTTTTGAAATATGTGGGTGCCTACTATGTAGCCTTGGGCGGTGTGGATGCCATTGCCTTGACAGCGGGCGTGGGTGAAAATAACTTAGTGATCCGCGAGATGTTATTAAAAGGAATGGAAGCGATTGGTGTGGTGCCGAATCTGGAAGCCAATACCATTCGCGGCGAAGAGTTATTGCTGACCAAACCGGAGAGCAAGGTAGCGGTATGGGTGGTGCCGACAAACGAAGAGTTGGCTATAGCAAGAGAGACCGCAGCGTTGTTATAGAGAGTAATGATATATATATAGTTTTGTTTTGGAGACGGTATGTGTCTCGGTTCAGGTTTTGGAAGGTGAAGTGGCAAGTCTGATATCGTGATAATCCTGTACAACGGAGCGTATTGTTTCCAGGAAATCGTTTAATAAGTCAGGTTTTGCGAAAGGTTCTTTATATAAAATATAGCAAGTACGAGGGTCAGGTCCGTTGGTTAGTTTACAAATGCGTGCCTGCCCTTTTTGGTGTAAATAAGTGGCATAACTGGAGGGAACCACGGCCCAGGCATCGGGTAATTGGAGAAATGACTGGAACAGGGACATATTATCCAGTGAGAGCCGACTGAGCTGTGTGGTGCCGAACCAGTATTCGTGCCAGAGCAGAAATGGATTTGACCAGGGAATATAGATTTCATGTTCGACCGCCAGTTCCTGTGGTGACACAACGGTTCCATAATGGGCATGGGGACAACAAACGAATTGCATCGTTTCATGAAAGATGGGGATCGTCTGTACTTTTCGAAAAAAATGAGGATTGGTGATCAGGGCAAGATCGATCTCGTGGTCCTCGATTTGCTGATATGCGGCATTGGACCGCAGAGTAGAGAGGCTAAGGTTGCATCCGGGATGCGACTTTAGAAATTCCGGATAGATCTGTGACATAAAGGTGATGTGGAGACTGTCTACACTGGAAATCCGCAGAGGGGTTCGTGCCTCGTATTTTGCATCAATGTGACTGGCTTCTTCGTAAATCTCCTGAAAGCGTCTGGCAAGAGGCAAAAATTGTTTTCCGGCTTCGGTCAGCTCAATATTGCGAATTCCCTTACGACGTACGATGAGCTGGTGGCCCAATTCCTGCTCTAAACTGTGTAACCGGTGGCTTAATGCTGGCTGCGTAATATACAGTTCGTCAGCAGCCTGTGAGAGACTGCCGCTGTTGGCAATGGTCAAAAAAGTATGGATATCATTTTGGTTCATGCAGACTTCTCCTTTGGAAATATAAAAGTTATTTATATTATATAGCTGAAATATTAATTTTACAAGAGAGTAGGAGGTGAGTTATAATGTGGCAGAAATGGGAAACGGGGAATTGGGCGGATGGAGATGTTGATAAATGTGAAGTATGTTTGAGTTTTCGTATTTTGCATGAATTGGTGTGAAAAGTCCACATCACAAATGGTGATGTGCATATTGCCCATGCTGCTATAAGCAGCATGGCCTTTTCACATGAAAAATAGTGCACAACCCAAAATACGGAAACCCAAGGAGGCGGATTATGAGTAAGGAACGAACGGAATATCTGGTACATTATGCAATGGCATTGACGGGTGGATTTTTGGGCGGTTATGCTCTGATCAATCACCATGAACTTTTTGGAAATGCACAGACATCCAATCTGATTCATATCGTGTTCTGCCTGGTGGGTACGAATATAGTGGAATTAATGTATCGGTTGCTGGATCTGGCGTTATACTTTTCCGGTTTTGCCTGTACCGTTTACTTTGCAAAAAAGACAAAATTAGATTTGCAGTATTGTAGTGTGTTTTTTAATCTGATGACGGTACTCATCTTGTTTTGGATGCCGCGCAGCGTCAACGATTATGTGTTTTTGGCCCCAGTCTTTTTCTCTATGGCATTTCAGTGGAATAGCTTCAAAGGCGTGGGTGGATATGCCAGCTCCACCATATTTTCCACCAACAACTTCCGGCAATTTTCCACCTCTTTGTGTGAATATTTTTGTGACAAAGAGAAAGACCATTTGCATAAGACCTGGTATTATGGCAACACCCTGCTCAGTTATCATGTAGGTGTGGTCGTGGCATATCTGGCGAGCAGACAGTTTGGACTGGATGGAGTGCTGGTGGGAGTGTTGATCGTGCTCTATTCCGGCGTGATGGTGTGCCTGGATCATGGATGGAGAATGGAGAAAATTGTCAAAAAAGTTATTGACAAATATACGGTCAGTTGCTATAATCGAAAAAGCGTTGTAAAATGAGTTTTATTAATGAGAAAGAGATCAGGAGGTGGAATAGATGTCTATTTGTCCTAAGAATAAATCTTCTAAGTCCAGAAGAGATAAGAGAAGAGCAAACTGGAAAATGTCAGCACCAAACTTGGTAAAGTGCAGCAAGTGTGGCGCATTAATGATGCCTCATAGAGTTTGTAAGTCTTGTGGTTCTTATAATAAGAAAGAGATCCTTGCAGACGCTGAATAGTGGAAATGTGAAGAAATATAGAGATGATGAAAGATATGGCTTTTATCATCTCTATTTTTATTGTAACGAATTTCTTTTTTGGGACACTAATTTAGGAAAGAACATTGTTCACAGAGGTTTTGGGAAACTAGAAAGGGGGAAGGTGCATAGATATGAAATCCATGGAGGAAATATATTCCCAATATGCGAAAATGATCTATGGCTTTCTCCTAGTCAGAACCGGAGAGGAAGATCTGGCAGAGGAGTTGACGCAGGAAACATTTTATCAGGCACTTAAAAGTTTATCCCGCTTTGATGGCAAAAGCGCACTGAGCACCTGGCTATGTGGAATCGCTAAAAATGTCTGGTATACGCATTTGAGAAAACAGAAAAAGTATCATCATATTCCTCTGGAAGAAATACCAGAACAAAGTGAGCCGCTGAGTATTTCGCTGGAGCAGGAAGTATTGAACCGATTGGAAAGCCGGCAGATCAAAGAACAGATGGATAACATGAAAGAACCGGCAAGGACGGTAATATATCTTAGACTGATTGAGGATCTGAGTTTCAGACAAATCGGTGAGATAATGGAAAAGAGTGAAACCTGGGCACGGGTTACTTTTTATAGAGGAAAAGAACGACTGTTAAAGGAGGTGACAGCAGATGAAAGATAAAATTCCCTGTGAAATGATTCAGGATCTTTTACCCCTGTATATCGATGGATTGACGCATGATAGCACTGCTGGTCTGGTGGAGGAACATTTAATGGAGTGCAAAGCGTGTCAGGAAATCTATGGCAGAATGGGTGGAGTGATAGTCGTGAGTGATGAGCAGCGGGTGGAAGATCAAACCGAGTTGGATTATTTAAGGAAAATCAGGAGAAATAATCGCCGCAAAATTTGTCTGTCATTGTTGCTCCTGACTATGGTATTACTAATCGGGGCTTTAATAAAACTTTTCTTTGTGGGCTCCGCCACCGAACGATATACAACCACTTCATTTGATACCCGGAAAGCAGGGATAGAAGTCAGCGGAACTTTAAATAACAATATGGCATATTGCCGTTACCGGGTGTCGAAAGCAGGGGAGGTAATCATTTATGCTGTCCCGAAAACCCCGTGGAATCATCAGACAGAGTTTTCGATCTTTTTAAAGCCGGAAAATACATCGGATGAATTTCGGTTTGTGGATAGAACGGTGTATGGAGATGGAACGTACTACTCTGCAAAGATGCTCCGCCTTTGGAAAGCGCAGAATCCATATGTGGGAGATGCATCGGCGGATGAAAAGCTGGCACAGGCCACAGGCATCCGGGATAAATATGGTAATTACACAATAGAGTTGGTGACGGGGAAAGAGCCTTATGAGTGGATTTTTCATTTTGAAAATAATAGTTCTAATCTTATGCTGACCGAAGCAACAGCACCTATGAATTATGCATGTATTTTATTTGCTTTGACAGGCAATGTAGATGTGATCACTTTTGATTTTCCAGATGTGGAGGACACGACTTTGTATCAATGGGAGAGAGCACACTGTAATGAGTATATCAGTTCACAAATCGAGGATTTGAAAATGGATAAAAGGGGGTATTTGGATTGGAATGCGTTGCAGGATTCAAAGTTACATGCAAAGGATGTGTCCGTGTATGGGAAAACCATAGCATCACTGAACGAACTGTTAAACGTATTAGATATGTGGTCTCTGTATCAATAAAGGGGGAAGCGTGAAACTAATATTATTTGTCGAAGGGTGTCGAATTATGTATGTCGTTATTTTGTCGAATTGTAGACAGACAGATTACAAAACGTTATAATTATACCAATAACGAAAAGCAGAAATGGGAAACGCAATTTTGTCAGAGATATTGGCAGGAGCAGGAGAGAGGGAGAGGTTATGAATGTAAGAAAGCTAATGGTTAATGTTTTGGTAAGTTTTATTATCACATCGGTTTTGTGTCTGTCCTATGCCGAGGCGTCGAAACTCCTGATTTCCCGGTCTTGGAAGATGCAGCAGGACAGCCAATGGTGTTGGGTGGCTTGTGCGCAAAATAGCGTCATTAATGTGCTGGGAAAGGCGGAGAGTCAGGAATCCGGGGTAAAATATATTCATGGCAGCAAAGTAAATAAGGGGGCCAACAATGCACAGACAGCCAGAGTGGCAGAATATTTAAGCAATGATGTCCTGGTATATGGACATACTGCGACCGGTACGAAGAAGGGATTTTCTTTTTTGAAAGGGAAGATAGATGTAGGATATGTGACGATTCTTTCATCAGGGTGTTACGAAGGAACTATAAGAAAATACGGACATGATGTGCTTATGACAGGATATGATACAACAGGGGGGAATCATATATATTATTATGATCCTTTGGATGGCAAAGTGAATTTTTGTACCTATAAATCATTTGTGAATGGGACATATAATGGTGCAAAGTATGATGGTACGATCTATAATGTATGCTGATCGGTAATGTATGTATTAATAATTGATTCGGGGAGTATGGATGAAATGAAAAATGGTTTGAAATATGTTGGAATATTTTGTTTTTTGATATTTTTCCTGCTTAATGTATGTCCAAAATCTGTGTGTGCAAAGGATGTGTTCAATCCTATTAAAACGGATGCATGGGAAGTGGAGGGGATGGAGCAGTCTGTTCGTCGGCTCGGAAGTCATGATAATAAGATAGAGAAGAACAGAAAAATAATCAACACGAAAGATGTCAATGTTGCGGTTGATTATTTGTATGACAAAGCATATAAAGTAGTGGCATCAGCACAGGATGAAGTCGTGTATGACCATAATCAAGATAATATCGATGTATTATTTACAGGGCTGGAATATATAAAAGTGCCAATCGTGGATACAGATGGCAACTATGGAATTGCAACGTTTCTGGAACAGGGGAATGAAATTGAGTTTTTGGGTGAGAAATATGATTGCGTATCGTCAGAGGATGTCGTGATGAATCATTTGGATATCATAGAAAAATCTTTTCGGAAACAAACGGATCTGCAGGATGTCAAGGCCGGGTATATTCAAAAATATGGAATATCATTAATCTATACATCTGACGATCAGGGAAGTTATGTTATGCCATATTTTGAAAACGAGGCAGTGGAAGAGGCAATGGGAGAACAAAATATACTTTCCTCGAAAGTATATTTATCCGATGTATTTTTTACAGCGCTGGAGAAAGTTATTGCAACAAAAGAATATGCCGAAAGCGGTGATGTCAGCCAGGGTCTCGTTTTTAAGTCCACAAAACATTCTATATTCAATAAAGTGTTGCTATTCCTGGGGATTTTTGTCATCGTTTTTCTAATCATCATGGTGGTTCAGAAATGGATAAATAAGAAAGTAATACTATGCAGTGGCATTATATTGATACTGATCGTTTTGCTGGGGGGATGGAATTTCTACCATAACGGCGTGAAAAAGATCGTCTTTCCGATATTGGCGGGAGACAATGAGTATGTCAAAAGAAAAGATATCAATCGCCAGATCAAATGGATAAACAGTATGGAGTATGAAGAAATTGAATATAGCGAGGGACTGGATCCGGGACAGAAATCAGGAGCAGCATGGGAGGATTATTTTAATATTGTATTTTGGGATGGGACGGAGGAGTCATATGTCTATGATGGTAGAGATGCAGAATATGCGTTGATTATCAAAAGAGATAAGACAACACACTTGTATCGGATCAAAAAATAAACTCCTTTTCGTCATGAAGAGCCTGTTCGGTAAGAATCAGGCTTTTCTTTTTGCGCAGTAAGCACACCTTTTGCCGACAGCATGATTATAGAGAATGCGTTTGGGAGGCGTGGGATTGTGCCAGTTGACAAATCCTCCCAATATAGTAAAATAAAAGGGATTGTGGTCTGATGACCAAATGACCAGTAGAATGTAGGAGGAAATCACGATGGAAATGTACAATCACCATACAGTGGAAAAGAAATGGCAGCAGGTTTGGGATGAGGAAAAGGCATTTAAGACCGAGAATGATTACACCAAGCCAAAATTCTATGCATTAGTGGAGTTCCCGTATCCATCCGGACAGGGATTGCATGTGGGACACCCACGTCCGTATACAGCGCTGGATATCGTAGCGCGCAAGCGTCGTATGCAGGGATATAATGTATTATATCCGATGGGATGGGATGCGTTTGGTCTGCCGACGGAAAACTATGCGATCAAGAATAAGATTCATCCAAAGGTGGTTACTAAGAATAATGTTGCCCGTTTTAAGGAGCAGTTACATTCCCTGGGATATTCCTTTGACTGGGACCGGGAGATCAATACCACGGACCCGGAATATTATAAATGGACACAGTGGATTTTCCTGAAATTATTTAAGGAAGGTCTGGCTTATAAAAAGGAGATGCCGATCAACTGGTGCACATCCTGTAAGGTGGGACTGGCCAATGAAGAGGTGGTCAATGGTGTATGTGAGCGTTGTGGTTCTGAAGTGGTGCGCAAGGTCAAGAGTGAGTGGATGCTAAAGATCACGAATTATGCGGACAAATTGTTGGAAGGTCTGAATCATGTGGATTATATCGAACGTGTCAAGACTTCCCAGCGTAACTGGATCGGACGTTCCGAGGGTGCTGAGGTGGATTTCTGCATCAAGGGAAAAGAAGATAAACTGCGTGTATACACCACGAGACCGGATACTTTATTTGGTGCGACTTATATGGTGGTATCTCCCGAACATCCGCTGATCGATAAATATCAGGATGAGATCACCAACTGGGATGAGATCATGGCATATCGCGAGATGGCTGCCAGAAAGTCGGACTTTGAGCGTACCGAGCTGGCAAAGGACAAAACCGGTGTGGTATTAGGCGGTCTGATGGCAGTGAATCCGATTAACGATACGGAGATTCCGATCTGGATCTCCGATTATGTATTGATGACGTATGGTACCGGTGCCATCATGGCAGTGCCGGCTCATGATGATCGTGACTGGGAGTTTGCCAAGAAATTTGGTCTGCCGATGCTTCAGGTGGTGGAAGGTAGTGAAGGACCTGTGGATATTGGGGAAGCTGCTTTTACGGATGTGGCTACCGGCAAGATGATTAATTCCGGTTTCCTGACCGGATTGACGGTAGAAGAAGCGAAGGAAAAGGTAAAAGATTTCCTCACCGAAAAGAAGATCGGTAACCGCAAGGTGAATTATAAATTACGTGACTGGGTATTTTCCCGCCAGAGATATTGGGGAGAGCCGATTCCGATCGTACATTGTGAGAAATGCGGTCCTGTTCCGATTGATGAGAGTGAATTGCCATTGTTACTGCCAGAGGTTGACAGCTATATGCCTACCGACAATGGGGAGTCCCCACTGGCAGCGATGACAGATTGGGTAAATACCACTTGTCCTTGCTGTGGCGGTCCGGCAAAGCGTGAGACGGATACTATGCCGCAGTGGGCGGGATCTTCCTGGTATTTCCTGCGCTATACAGATCCGACAAACACAGAGGCACTGGCCAGTCCGGAAGCATTAAAATACTGGCTTCCGGTAGACTGGTATAACGGTGGTATGGAGCATACGACTCTGCATCTGCTGTATTCCCGTTTCTGGCATAAATTCCTGTACGACCAGAAGGTGGTTCCGACTTCAGAGCCATACCAGAAACGTACTTCTCATGGTATGATTCTGGGTGAGAATGGCGAGAAGATGAGTAAATCCCGTGGCAATGTGGTCAATCCGGATGACATTGTACGTGACTATGGTGCAGATACCCTGCGTACCTATGAGATGTTTATCGGAGCTTTTGATCTGAGCGCATCCTGGTCAGAGGATGGTGTGAAGGGATGCCGCCGTTTCCTGGAGAGAGTATGGAAACTGCAGACTTTACTGGTGGATGGGGATGCATACTCTAAGGATATGGAGATTAAAATGCATCAGACCATCAAGAAAGTTAGCAATGACTTTGAGAATCTGAAATTTAATACTGCGATTGCTGCGATGATGGCACTGATTAATGATTTCTATAAAAAGAATGAGATCAATAAGGCAGAATACAAGACCTTGATTACTCTGTTAAATCCGGTGGCACCGCACATGACCGAAGAACTGTGGAGCATCATCGGATGTGAGGGACGCATCTACCAGACCACCTGGCCAGAGTTTGAGGAGGCTAAGACGGTGGAAGCTACCGTGGAGATCGCGGTACAGATCAATGGTAAGACCAAGGCAACTATCAATATCAGTAAGGAAGATCCGAAAGATGAGGTACTTGCAAAGGCAAAAGAAGCATTGGGCAGTAAATTATCCGGGAATATTATCAAGGAGATCTATGTACCGGGACGTATCGTGAATATCGTAGCAAAATAATCTGGAGTTATTGAAAACTCGAGAAAACATAAAAAGATGATTATGGACATAAATCTGCGGGATTTCCCATAATCATCTTTTTTAGTGGTATTATTTGATTTTTCCCTTTGGATACATGGTTATGGTGAACCGGATCACACTGGCAATCATGAAAATGACCGCAATTCCCATAGTAATCGGCAATGCGAAAGGATGTGTTTTGCCTGGCAGCATGTTTAAACCTTCATACAGGGTAAGGATACCAAAGATGGCAAAGATAAAGAATGCCAGTGTATTTAATAATCCGTCCGGGGTCTTGCTCTTAAGGAGATAACCGATGAGCATTCCGATAATATCTGCGGCAAACAAACCGATGGAGCAGGCAAGCCATACGATTAGGGCCGCCTGTAATCCCTCATTGGCTCCAAAAGTGATGGCGGTCAATTGTGTTTTGTCGCCCAATTCCGCCACAAAGAAGGTACAAAAGACCGTCAGGGGAGCAAATGCAAATCGTCCCTTATGTCTGGTATCGTCTTCCTCCTCCTCTTTGTCTCCGAGAGAAGTGAAAGAGAAAAAGAGAAAGGCAGCCGCGGCAATCAGGCGGATCAGCCAGGTTGGAATAAATTCGCTTACGAAACCGCCAGCCAGAACAGCGATGCCGTTCAAGACCAGAATGGCAACGGCAGTGCCGAGAATAATATCCCGAAGTTTATACTTGGAAGTCATAGCCACCAGCATCAGCTGGGTTTTGTCTCCCATCTCCGCGATAAATTCTGTGAATAAAATTTTGAAAAATAAAAGCATAATGAGTATCCTTTCTTCTGTGTTATTCCATAAAAAAAGACCCAAAACAGCATACTAAAATATGCTGTCTCAAGTCTCATCATTTCAAATATTACCGGGTATCCCATCAATACCAGTATGTCGATAATATTATACATTTCCTAAAAAATGTACCGACTACTCCCTCGTGACACGATCTGAGTATAACATAGCTGATGAAAATTATCAACTAAATTTTGCTCTTGTGTTTCTGCATTTTTTGTATAAATTGGTGTGAAAGGAGTATCGGTCAGCATGGTGTGCGTATATGCAACGATGAATAAATAAAATATCGAAACGATAAACTATAAAGTGTCTGATAACCACGAGAGATTCATTGCAAAAACCAGAAAACCCAGGTGGGATCAGAAATGGGTAAAAAACGATAGAATATGGGACCAAAAAACGGGAACAGAAAAAGGACTTCCATATTTTGGGAAAATGGTATATAATAAAT
>JAUNIU010000326.1:0-1367 GCA_030523265.1 Eubacteriales bacterium
TATTACGCATGATCTCATGGAACATTTTTTGTTGGGGGTGCCATTGCATCATTATAAAGTTTTTTAGGTTGCGGTTTCGGCGGGATTCCGTTATGCTGAGAAAGAAATAGATGCATGCCACGTTCGGAGATCGTGGCCAGAGATTTACCAAAGCTATTTGTGTCGGAGCGTCACAGATAGTTTTCTGGCAGACGAGTGAATCGCGATGCGGCAAGTTTGCCGCATATGCGGATTTCTCGTCGTTGCGTTGGTTACGCTCCGGGATGGAGATGGATATGAGATATGGAAAAAAATGGACATGGATAGGATGGGGGATCTGTGTTATCCTGTTTCTGGGAGTAGGGTTACTGATATACCAGAATAGAAATTTGGTGGATAAATTATTTTCTTCTAAGCATAACGAAACGGTGTCTGGTACTTCTTCTGATCGAACAGACAAAACAGAGTTGGTCGGGGAGAATACATCCGGACAAAATGATATATCCAGTGATCTGCAAGACTTCGGTCAACAGAATATTATGTCAGATGGAGATTATCTGTTTACGATACATAGACAACATGGGGAAACATGTATGGTTCGGATCTTTGCAGTCGAAGAGACAAAGATCACGCAAGTATGGAGTGCGTCTGTGGGGGCAGATGCCAGAATGAATGTGGATGGCGGGAGGTTGATGGTTATCTATCCCGAGAATGCCACAGAGGTGCGCCGGATGGTATGGGACGTGTCAGATCCCGGTGCGCCGGAAGAAGTGACAAACGAAAAGGAAACCATGGAGGAGGTTGCCGGGGAAACATCCCAGTCCAGTAAGGATTCTGATGAGACTTCTGCGGATAAGCAGGTAACCACGACAGAATATCCCTTTGGAGAGGATCTCACACTGCGCCTGGAGATCACTTCGGCACAAGGGAAACAGGCGGACATTCATCTGGTGATGACACATACCTCCACCGGTGAAAAAATACATGAGCAGGCATTGCGGGCACAAAATTCAGATTGGTTAGAACGTATGCCGGATAATATCATCGTAGATCATCAGCACTGTTATATTGGGATCGGTTGTCAAGACAAGCAGGGGCATAGTCTCTATCGGTTATATCATTATAATGAAGCAGATGGATTCCGAAAACTGGCGGAATACGACTGGGGAAAAGACAGCAGCCAAGCGGAAAGCTGTGGATGGATCAGGGGGAACGACGTGCATATCTTTTCTCCGGATGGCAGCCGGAACGTAGTTTACAATGTGGTATCCGAGGAGTTCCTCGGGCAATAGTCCGGTGTCGCGGGGTGACTTAGGGGCTGTGATTTTCTATGGGTGATCGTGTTTCTTTGTTAGGAGTTGAGTGCGGGAAGATCTTGTATCCTCGAG
>JAUNIU010000326.1:1377-1641 GCA_030523265.1 Eubacteriales bacterium
CACACATCACAATGTGTTCCTGTCCTGTCTTTTTGAATTTTATTATGAAGCTTATTTATATTCCTTGCCATGGCAAGCAGTATGCTCTCTGCCAGTACACCGCACAGAATCATCTTCCAGAATCATTGTTTCAATATTTAGTGGTAATTAATATCCGCTCTGATTTAGACTATAATTTTTCTGTAAGTTAATGTGTTTTGTCATGCATTAATTTTACACCAACTTGGAGAAATAGCTGAAAAAAAAAGTATAAGCAGTCTGTGA
>JAUNIU010000327.1 GCA_030523265.1 Eubacteriales bacterium
GTATCGCTTATTAACATCCGCTTTTTTACATTTTGGTTTTCCCCATCTGGTAAATAATATGGTTATGCTGATCTGCCTTGGCAGTTATCTGGAACGGGCGCTGGGAAAGATAAAATATATCATTTTCTATCTGGCGGCGGCAGTGGGCAGCAGCCTGGCCTCCCTGGGTATTATGCTTTATACGGGAAATATTGCTGTCTCTGCGGGAGCGTCCGGCGCAATTTTCGGCATTATCGGCGCGCTGCTCTATATGCTTATCCGCAACAGGGGGCGCTTTGCGGATCTGACAATGATGCGTTTCCTGCTCATGATCGCTTTGTCCCTGTATTATGGATTTTCCAGTACCGGCGTGGATAATGCCGCTCATGTGGGAGGGCTCGTGATCGGGTTTGTATTAGGCGTCATCCTTTATCGGAAAGACAGGCATTACCGGTATTATCATCAGCGGATGCATTGATTTTTTCCCGGATTTTCCTTATACTGGATTATATTGGGCGTGGAGTTTTTTACGTTCCATATAGTCATTATTCACAGAGTACTATTAGCAAGAGGAGGATAACAGATATGAAGGATGATAATTGTATTTTCTGTAAATTGGCAAATGGCGATATTCCGACGAATGTGATCTATGAGGATGAAACGTTTACTGTGATTATGGATGCAAGTCCGGCCACAAAGGGACATGCCCTGATCCTGCCGAAAGAACATGCGGCAAATATTTATGAACTGTCTGATGAGACTGCTTCAAAGATTTTTGTTCTGGCGAAAAAGCTTGCAGCCAGAATGACGAAGATTTTAAACTGTGACGGTTTTAATATTATTCAGAATAATGGAGAAGTGGCCGGACAGACAGTGTTTCATTTCCATATGCACCTGATTCCGCGCTATATCGGTGATGGAAATGAGGAGAAAATGTGCTGGAACCATGCGGATCTGAGCAGTGATGAAATCGCGGAAATCTGTGAAAAACTGCGTCAGTAAAGATAATGAAAAGTCCTGAGGCATCCCGGTATGCGGGATTTCTCAGGGCTTTTTCTGCCATAAGAAAGGCTGCACGATCAAAAGTTTTGACCGCTAGGGTGTTTGAAGCACACTTTGGTTTATGTGCAAAGATGTATTTCGGGACAATGCATACTCTGTATTTTACTGTTTTCTCAATTCTTCAATCAGATTTGTGATTGTTGTGACTGCATCCATCTGCTGGCTGGATTTCATCGCTGAGATATAAGTATCTTTCTTTTCCCATACTTCTTTTACGGCATTTAACAGTGTCTTTTCAGATAATTCCTCTTCCTCGATCACATAACTGAATCCCTGGTTTTTGAAGGAGTTGGCATTCAGGATCTGGTCGCCGCGGCTTGCGCTCCTGGAAAGAGGAATCAGGATATTCGGCTTGTGCAGAGCAAGCAGCTCGCAGATAGAATTTGCTCCTGCACGGGAAATAACAAGGTCAGCCAGTGCAAACATATCAGCCAGTTCTTCATTAGCATATTCATACTGTACATAACCTTTTGTACCATTCAGTGAAGTGTCCAGATTTCCTTTTCCGCAAAGGTGGATGATCTGATAATCCGGTAAGAGTTTGGGAAGCAGCTTGCGGGCAGTATCGTTGATCACTTTGGAGCCGG
>JAUNIU010000090.1 GCA_030523265.1 Eubacteriales bacterium
AGATCTTGCTAACCTTACAGACAACGCAGGTGCTTCCGGATCAAATATTGGTAGCACATTAGCAAATCTGTTGGATGCAGATGCTGATTCCGCAAGCAGCCTGGCTAATATTGCTTCAAAGATTGAAGGCAAATTCAAGTCTAAGGCATATACTGGTCAGAAGATTAAGATCTCTTACAGTGCTGCTGCAGGAAAGACCTATGTATGGGTTAAGACTGCTCAGCCTAAGGATGGTGCAAAGACAACAGTTGTATCTGACTAATGGTTAGCATAATTGACGAAACATAAGGAGACAGATCATGCCAGAGTGGTTCTATATGTTGTTGGGATACATAGTTGTATTCCTGTTTGGAATTATCATCGGAAGCTTTTTGAATGTATGTATTTTCCGGGAACCGAAACAGGAAAGCCTTTTGGCAAATTCCCACTGTATGCATTGTGGATATGAATTGCGCTGGTATGATCTGGTTCCACTATTTAGTTATTTGATACTTAGGGGCAGATGCAGGAAGTGTCATACAAAAATATCACTTCAGTATCCCCTGGTGGAAGGACTGAATGGAGCATTATATGTGATCGTTTTCTTGGCGAACGGTTGGAACTTGACTAGTATTGTATATTGTCTCCTGACATCCGCCCTGATAGTTTTGAGTGTGATAGACTGGCGTACGACTAGAATTCCTGACAAGGTGAACGTAGTGATCCTGCTGTTGGGGATTTTTGCAACCTTATTGGATTTATCAAACTGGCGGGATCATCTCATTGGCATGGTGTGTGTCAGTGCGGTTTTGTGGATTATCTTTTTGGTGTCTGTAGGTCGTGCCATGGGTGGTGGAGATGCTAAGTTGATGACGGGAGCGGGTCTGGCACTGGGGGCATTGCCGATCCTATTTGCTTTTATCATAGGATGCGTAGTGGGGTCCGTGATTCATGTGGGACGTATGTTGATTTCCCATGCAGATAAAAAATTGGCATTTGGACCATATCTGGCATTTGGCATATGGTTTTCGATGCTGTTTGGTGCTCCGATCATAGAGTGGTATTTGCGAATGTGCGGTTTGATGTGATGTTTGCTGAGATACCGGGGATTTAGTTTCATTGTCCCAGAGGGTTTAACAGGGAAGTTGCAGGTGTTGAATGTTGTGTGATGTGAAACTGAAGAAGAGTAAGTTTACAGCAATATGTGATGATACAAAGAGAATAAAGCAGGGAGGAACGAGATAGATGGCAAAGAAAGTATTAAGTATTGAAATTGGACAGCAGGTTACCAAGGCAGTTGTCGTGGACTATCTGCGCAAGAATCCACATGTGTACAATGCATTTTCTTTTGATACACCGCCAGATGCGATGGAAGACGGTTATATCAAAAATAAAGAAGCATTGGCGAATCTGCTCAAATCGCAGATGCGGGATAATGGGGTCAAAGAAAAGGATGTGGTATTTTCAATTGCATCCAGTAAGATCGCCAGCCGTGAAGTGGTAGTACCATATGTGCCGGAAAATAAGATTGAAGGAATGATCAATGCGACAGCACAGGATTATTTCCCGGTAAATATGGAGGAGTATACGCTGGCGTATAACGTGTTGGATATTGTTAAGGAAAAGGATAAAAAGAGCCTGAAGTTATTATTGCTGGCAGCACCAGATACGCTGATTCAGAACTATTATAGTTTGGCGGATGCTCTTGGAGTACATGTGGAATCGGTGGATTACTTCGGTAATGGTTCCATGCAGGTGTTGCAGAAACATATTGGTTCCGGCTATTGTGTCAGTGTGCAGATTGGTTCATTGAATACTATGGTTAGTGTCTTGCGCGAAAGCCAGCAGATCATGCAGCGTACGATTCCATATGGAGTGAATACCATTTTGGATACCATGATGGGGCAGCAGGCACTCGGTTTGCACGATAAGACCGAAGCGATGGAAATGTTGTGCAGAGAGAATATTATCTATACCACACTGGATTATGATGATATTGAGGCAGTGCGAAGCACTCGTATGACGGAGGATCAGATCAGCCGTTCCAATTATAATAGAGATGCCCGTAAGGCGGTGACGGATGCCGTGGGAGGTATCCTGTTAAGTGTTATCCGCGTAGTGGATTACTTCAATTCCCGTTATCCGGAATGCCAGTTGAGCCATATCTATATTACTGGTATGGGTGTTAAGATCCGAGGGATTGACATTCTCTTTGAAAAGGAGATGGATATACCGGTACGTCGGTTGGAGAAACTGACGAATATCACATTCTCTCGTGGATTTGCCCGCAGCTTACAGGATCAGACAGAATATATTGCTGCGATTGGTGCGGCGATTGAACCGGTAGGGTTCCGGCTGAAATCTCTGGTTGCGAAAGAGAGCCATGCGGAAGGAATGCGTGTGGCACGGCTGATATTTGGAGTTCTGGCGGTAGTTGCTGTGGTATTAGTGGGAGTTGCGTGGATGCAGTTGCATAGTGCGCAAAAATTGAATGAAGAGTTGAAAGCGAAAAAGGACGATTTGCAATATATTAATGAGGTATATAAGGAAAATAAGGAAGCTACAAACAGACTTACTGAGATTTCTACTCTGAATGCTGCTACTACGAATCAGAATGAGCAGTTAAATACTTTATTAAAGGAGTTGAAAAGTAATTTGCCAAGGGAGATGTCGGTAAGCTATTTGTCCTCCAATGCGGAAGGGATATCCATGACGATTGATACCAAATCGAAGATTTCGGTTGCTTATATGTTGATTACTTTGGAAAAAAATCTGACTTCACTGACGGATATTGTCGTGCCAGCCGTCACTATGAATGATGAGGAAGGTAATGTGACCTATAGTTTTACGGTGACAGCCGAATATGCGGCACCAGTTGTGGAAGAGGGTGACGGACAGACCGATGGAGCAGCGCAGACGGATGCTGCGACAGCACAGTAGAAGGGAGGATGATTTCGATGGCAGAAGGATCAGCAAACAAAGTTTCGATATCAGATAGAGACAAAAAGGTTATATACATTGTGGCGGGATTAGTGATAGTGGCATTGGCATACTTTTTGGGATTTCAGAAAATGATGGAGCAACGAAGTACCATTGCCGCAGAAAATGTTACCTTAGATCAGGATGTAAAAAAACTTCAGGGCATGGTAGCGGACAAAGCAGAGGTGGAAAATAATACAGAGAAGGCAAATACGGAGACCGAAAAAATTCTGGCGAGATATCCGGCAGAAATACGGACACAGGATGTGATTTATCAGTTAGATCTGTTGGAGAAGTCTGTGAAGGGACTGTTGTTGGAAACGGAATCTTATACTATGAATCAGGTGTTTTTTATGAATGGGGCAGTGACAGAGGGTGAGTCACAGGATGTGGCAGATGAATCCGGTGAAGTGGCAACTCCAACGGGAGTGATTGGTTATAGATCCAATGTTTCGACAAATTTTACCACAAATTATGAGTCTTTGGAAAAAATCATTGATTTTATCAATAAGAATGAAAACCGTATGAATATTAACAGTATTACTGTATCACAGGGGGAAGGTGCCAAAGACTTGACTTGTAATATGAATGTGAATATGTATTCTATTGCAGGTACAGAAAAGAGTTATGAAGATCCTGCCATTACCGGAGTGCGGACGGGCAAGGAAGGTTTGTTTGCCGAGGGCAAGTAAAGGGTAAGAGAGGAGCAGAGTAGATGAAAAATAAGATCAGACAAGATAATAGTGGTTTTACTTTAGTAGAACTGATAATTACGATTGCTGTTCTTGCAGTAATTTCCGTTCCTCTATTAAAGTATTTCTCGGATTCCATGAGACACAACGTACGGATGAAAGAAGAGCAGAATGCCGTTGTGGCAGCGCAGAATATATTGGAGGAGTTAAAGGTTTCTGATATTAATTTGGATGATATCAGTAATCTGACTTCGCCGGCCGCTTCCGGTCCGGCTTTGTCTGTGAGTTGGCAGCAGCTTTCTGCCCCTACGACGAATCCAGATGGATCCCAGACATATTCGGTGAAAGGAAATTATTCCTTAAATAGCAGTTCCTATACGGTGACTGCCAAGATTAATCCGCGAAAGAGTCTGGAAAATGATGCCGGAGGTACGAAGACATATCAAAAGGTAGAAGTACCTAGTATGGATTCATCGAAAGACTCCATATCGACAGAAACCGGACAGTATTTTGCGAATGCAAAATTTCATTTCTATGGTTTGTATTCCAAATATTGCGATGATCATAATATAAGCAGAGATCCTACAATCACTACTTCCTATATTGGAAAGTGCCTGGAGCGTACTATTACGGTATCTGTTACGCCGAATAAGGATTCCAGTGGAAATAATACGGGAAAGATCGATGTATTGACCACATATACATATACGTGGAGATCAGGTGTATCTACGATTCACGGGGTTTCTGGTGCTTCCAGTTATTCTGAAGATATCGAGAAAACCACAATAGCCGGTACGGGGACGCATAATATATATATCTTTTATATGCCGGTCAATTATAAGATAAATGAGGCGGATGCGGCAGAGGTACCAACCGTGATACCGGATAAGGTAAAAATGCAGGGAGATATTACATCTTTAGGTGTATCGCCTGGTATTGAGACAGAGACATCTAAATTGAATTTGAAACTGTATCTGATTGCGGATTCCAGTGTGGCCCGGACGAATTGTGTGACGGGAACCTATACTTTGACATTAAGCGCAGCAGATAATATCAATAACTATGTATCCGATGTGTTTGCGAATCTAAAGAATACAGAGTTTACGACCAGTGCGTTTTCGATTAATACCAGTACATTTCCTGTTGCATCGAAATATGGATTTCATTATGAGGCTTTAATGAAAGAGTCCGACATAAATCGTGTGGCAGATATAGAAGTGTCTGTGTTCAAAGGGGATTCCACCAATGAGAAGAACCGTTTTACCACGGTAAATGGTACTAAGGTTCAGGAATAGTATGATTTATGACAGAGAAAGAAGGGAGAGCGTATGAAACGATTCTATAAGGATGAGCGGGGATCATCATTAGTGCTCACGATCATTGCGATGGCGTTTATATCCTTGCTGGCTGTGGCAGTGATTTCGATGACTGTGACGAATATACGGTTAAAATTAGCACAAAAGGGTTCCCAGAAAAATTTTTATACGGCAGATTCTATCGTAGATGAGATTCGTGCGGGAGTGGAGGATCTTGTATCATCGGCCTCCGTGGATGCTTATATGGAAGCATTTTCTTCCTATGGGACAGTATTATCTGGTAGTCAGGAGGTGCTGTCTGAAAAATATAACAAAAAGTTTTTGGAAACTATGATTACAAAGTTATCTGGTGGCAAGAGTAGTTATGGAAATTCTACCTTGTATTATAAAGATGAAGTGTTGCAAAGCTATTTGATTAAAAATGGTGCGAATCCGGATCGTTATGTGATACATTCCCTGCATCCGGGTGGTGATACAAAGAGTTATGGCAGCATGGTGATGGAGAATGATACTTTGTTATTAAAAGATATCGAAGTTACCATGACAGAGGCCAATAAATCTTATAAAACCACAATTACTACGGATATCCGTGTAAATATACCGGAGATGTCAGCGGAGACCCGTTCGGAATATCTGAATTATGCGTTGATTGCGGATAATCAGGTCGTTGCCGGTGTTGGTGGTGCTGTAAATGTGGAGGGCAGTATATATGCTGGTACTGTTCGGAGATATACCGCTAGTGCTTCCGATGAGACGGGGATTCTCGTGGAAAATGGTACCACATTAAAGCTAAACGCAGAGCAGGTAGTTACTCGTGGAGATGTCTTTGTAAGTGGTGGTTCTACCATGGAGTTGAATGGTTATAATGGATTACCGGCGAATTTATGGGTGGAAAACATATTTACTTCTTCCAAAGGAGGCGGCGGTAATACGCTGACGATCACAGGAACTTGTAATGTTTCTGACGATATGGAAGTTGGAGGCGAAGGAGATCAGGTTACTTTAAGTGGCAATTATTACGGATATAACTATAATAATGATTATACAGATGCCGGTGTAAAGACGGTATCAACGGAATCGCAGTATAGTAGTGCGATCCTGATTAATGGAAAAGGTTCTAATCTGAATTTGACTGGTTTGGAGAGATTGGTGTTATCCGGCCGGACATTTATCTCCAAAAAGACCAATACAGGTGAGGTAGATGAGCGGATTCCTACCGGACCGTCTGCGACCCAGGCACCGATTATGAATGCAGATATTGCTATGGGTGAGTCTCTGAGTGTGAAGGGTGCTCAGGTGGCATACTATGTGCCGAATGATTTTGTTACCACAAAGACCGCGGCGAATATTACTTATCCGGTGGCTGATACTGCGGCTGGGACGATACGTTATCGTTATGCGACCGACTTGACAACCGAATACGTGTTTGATTACAAAGGGTATATGAAATATCTCTTTGGTTTGGATCCAAAGACGGCATCAGATGCAGATTTGACGGCGAAAGCAGGTTCCTTTAACATTTTGAGCTATTTGGATCAGGGGGCACCTTTAACCACTTATTATCGTAATGATAAGACAGTACAGACAAATTCGGTCACTTATTATTATCTGAATTTTATGGATGAAACTAAGATGATGGAATTTTATCCATGGTTTGAAAATACAGCACCTAGATATTCTGCGGTTAAGGATGTCAATGCTGCTTACATGGGGGCTACCGGAATCAGTGTGAATGATGGTATGCAGGTATATTGCAGGGCTGGTAACATTCTTTACCGGGATGCTTCCTCCGGAGATGTGACGACAAAGATCAGCAACGAATCAGCAACGATTCAATCTTCGGTACTGCATGATTATGCAAGGGTAAAGAGCCGGGAGTATATGTCCAGACAGTTGGCACTTTCCCAGGATTATGAAAAGGCTTCGGAGGCTATCAAGAATGGTCAGTATCGA
This sequence comes from Eubacteriales bacterium, assembly GCA_030523265.1. Classification (GTDB taxonomy): domain Bacteria; phylum Bacillota; class Clostridia; order Lachnospirales; family Lachnospiraceae; genus Butyribacter. The sequence continues at coordinate 6,920 of JAUNIU010000090.1, forward strand.
TTGCTGAACAGTTCCAGTGCTAACTTATCGAAAGCGGGTACTGTAGATGATACAAACTTATTTAATGTTTTGATCAATACGGCTGATTTGCCGGCATCCACAGTGGAACAGGTGAGTGCCAGTGGAAATGGTGTAATCATTATTGAACCGGATGCTTCTGCGACATATACATGGAATTCCAGTAAGCAGACAGCGCTGGGTGGTAAAAATAAAGGTATTATCATTGCAGCGGGAGATGTAGAGATCGAAAAAGATTTCTCCGGTCTGATTATAGCAGGAGGAGATATTAAGCTAAGTGCCAGTGGTATCAAGGTATCTAGCGATAGTGAATTATTAGAGGAAATGTTTACTGAGGATAAAAAATTGGCCACTCCGCTATTTTTTAACTTATTTAGTCAATATTTCCGGCGTGCTGTTAATTCTGCCATCGGACAGGATAAGGACGCAGGCGCTGATACGGTTATCTATGAGAAGTGGAAGAAAGAGTAATGAGGAGGTGATGGCGATGAAAGGATGGAAAAAACAGGAAGATGGTTTTACATTGGTGGAAATGATTATTACGATCGCCATCAGTGCCATTTTAGTGGGATCTATAGCCGGTGCCATGGGGTATATCAGTGCCGGTAATTCCAAACGGTCTGCCGCCAGATTTAATTCCAAGTTAAATACTGCCCAGACAGAGACTATGATGAAGAAAGATCCGACGATTCTTTATTTATATCAGGATACGGATGGTATCAAGGCAGGGGTATCCTCTACGGATTGTTCTACATATGCTGATTTGCAGTCTGCGATTGCTGCCGGGAAAGTGGCCTCCACTGTTGTGGGAGGTGCCAGAGTAAATGTAGTGGCAAAAGATGATACAGGTGCTACCTATGATCTGACATCTGGTAATATGATAAAGATTGCTTTTGAGAAGAGTACGGGTGCATATAAGTGTGCTAATTCCGGAACCGCGGGAGATACCCGTTTCTTTTCGGAGATTACATTTAAAGGCTCTGAGTCATATAAAGTTACATTGGTGAAACAGACGGGTAAACATGTAATGAACAAATAAGTAGGAGGTGATAAAAGTGCAGAGAAGAGAAGAAGATGGTTTCACGTTGGTAGAGTTAATCATTTCCATGGCTATTTTCTCGATTGTGGCGGTCATGATCATGATGTTTATGCAGACAGGTGCCAATAGTTATCAGCGTGCAAAAAATGAGTTGGATCTTCAGATGGATTCCCAGATGTTGATTAATCAGATTCGAGACATGGCGTATTCTGCCAATTATGCGGAGTATGATGATTCTGGTTCTACCCATACTCTGACACTTTATCATGTCACGAAAGATTATACACCGGGTTCGACACCGAGTACCACCGGATCACCTGCTAGTACAGCCGTTCCTGCTTCGGTATCGAAACGTATCACCAGTTGGGAAGTGATTGTATGGGATCCGGCTACAAAGAAATTATATTATGATAAATCCAGTGTGGATGCCAGTGCAGTTCCGAAACAGGAAGTGACGGCAGCACCGGCGATTAATTTGTCAGACGAAGACTGGCGGAATAAGCATTTGTTTTGCAACTATATGGAAAACTTTACGGTTGCCACAGATGCATCCGGCAAGATCCCGGATAATACGATACAGTTGACGATTAATATGAAAGCTCGTTCACGGCAATATGATTTGAAGGAAGATATTACAATCCGCAATGGATGGGTACCATATCCATAATCGGTGATGGAATACAGGGGTCATGAAATAAGGAATGGAGGTTGCGTAACATGAGTTGGAAGAGACAGAAAAGCAAAGTTAGTCTTCGCAATTTATTGCGTAATAAAAAGACAGCGGTAATAGCGGCTGTCTGTTGTGTTGCTGTGGTGGGGGCGTATGTGGGATTTCACCGTCCAACATCTGAGGCGGCAAATGAGAATTGTATCCGTGGCGTTTTGAATTGCAATGAGACGACGGATGCCAGTGGTAAGGAATCCTTGGAATATAGCGTAAAGTCTTTTTCTACTGATGCGAATGCCAGTGATATTTCGGTAGACATAAATGCCAAATCCGGAGATCGCAAGACATTAGGAACGCCATCCAATCCATTTGTGATATTGGAATTGGTGCCGTGGCAGGGATTCAGCGAGATGGGATACATGATTGAGGGATGTGAGCCGATTGATATTTATACCAGATGTGGTGTATATAATAAGGAGAAATCTGCATATTATCGTGAGGCAGGTCAGGAATCGGTTTATGATAGTTATAACGGAACCAATGGTGGTCCCGATTGGACGAATGTAGGTTCCACTGTGACGGAATGTTTTCCGGAGGAGGAGTATCCAGGCAAGGGATTGTCAGAGGATGATGCAGATTATAAGTATCGCTGGCTGAAGAATACGGATGCCAATGGTCATACGATCAAGGGATATTATGAAAAAGTAGCCGGAACAAAGGTTAAGGGTTCCTTTAACATTACGGATGTGGATAACAATGGGCGTCCGGTATTTACCAAGGTTGATGATGGTGACTTTATCTGGGTGTCTTTGGGAAGCAATGCTCCGTTATACGATTATCATAAAAAGAAAGAGAATAAGAGTTTTCAGGCTGGAAATTCTTTGAGCGAAGTGAAGAGTGCATATGCAGCCGGAGACAGAGAGTACACGACACGTACAGAAAATACATACTACTATATGAGTAATAGCAATTACTATGTAGACGAAAATGGTGTACAGCATTATGATCTGGTACCAAAATGTATGTTTGTACATTATAACGATTTTCTGCGTTACAGTTTACGTATCCGTACGAAAGAGGATGTTGATCAGTATTCCATCGTGGTGAAACCGGTGGAGCCGGATCAGATCAATGCACATCCGGAATTAATTAATTATGCAGATCTGATTTACATTCATATCAGTTCGGAGTCTGGTATTGCCAGCAATAGTATTACGATGGGGGCAACGCAGTATGAGTATTTCAATAGTGCGAAAACCAATGCCGATAAAGACTCTACTTTCTATACCAATGATATTTCCTGGGAAGTAGCAGAACGTCTGTACTTTAAGGCAAATGCCCTGACCAAATATAAGTATAAAGAGGACGGTACTGTTGACAAAGTAGAGTTTGATTATTCCGGGGATGACCAGTATGGGTATGCGCCGGTGATTTTGGCGAAAACCATTTTAGATACGCTAAAGGGTGGCGATACGCATAATGATACCACTTACTTTTTGAATTATGATGAGATGACTTTAAATAAATCTTATAGTGGTGGAAACAAGGGCAGGGATAATAATTTCTATAAATTCTGTCTGATGAATTTGCTGATGGATCAGGATACGTTTTATGATATGTTCTACACTCCGTTAGATTCCACACATCAGCCGGTTATTCAGACGAAAAATGGAAAAGGATATAATACAATTCAGACGGGTGATGCGCAAACCTACTGGTGTCCGGAGGCATTCCTGCCGTACATTAAGGGTATTACGAATCAGTATGGATGGGGAACAGATGCCGGAAAAGAATTATGTGAAAAATATGGTATTAATTTTTAT
>JAUNIU010000091.1 GCA_030523265.1 Eubacteriales bacterium
GTGCGGATTCCCCCTCCTGCATCAGCAGACAAAATTCCTCCGGCAATTTATCGGAACGGTGAATGTAATATTCATATAATTGTTCGATCATATGTATCACCTTGCGCTCTTCCCCCTTTGCCACCGGATTCGTATATACATTGGCAAACAGGAATTTCCGCAGATCAAACATGGCTTTTTCCACCGTAGGCGACATTCGGATATCATTTTTCCCTTCGCTGTTATGTACGATGTCGTGAACCAGTGTATTAAGCCGTTGGTTGGTGGTGTCACCTAACACGTCTGTTAATTCATGCGGAATTTCTTCCTCTCGTATGATACCGGCACGGATCGCATCGTCGATATCGGAATTGATATACGCAATTTTGTCCGATAACCGTACAATCTTCCCCTCCAACGTCATGGGTGTCAGGCTGGTCTGATGGTTGAGTATCCCATCCCGCACCTCTTTGGTCAGATTCAATCCCTTTCCATCCTTTTCCAGACGCTCCACCACCCGGACACTTTGTTCGTTGTGATGAAATCCACCATATTCCTCGGTGATACGGTTTAGCGCGCGCTCCCCGGCATGACCAAAAGGTGTATGTCCCAGATCATGGCCCAGAGCGATGGCCTCCGTCAGATCTTCATTGAGCAGCAAAGCCCTGGCAATGGTTCTGGCATTTTGTGCCACCTCCAAAGTGTGGGTCAGACGGGTTCGATAGTGATCCCCCTCCGGCGCTAAGAATACCTGCGTCTTTTGTTTCAAACGGCGAAATGCCTTGCAATGCAGGATCCTGTCCCGGTCACGCTGAAAATCCGTACGGATATCACATTGCACCTCCGGCTGTTCTCTGCCCAAAGTCTGGTCCGCAAATGTGGCAAATGCCCCTAATATCTCGTGTTCTCTGGCCTCCTGTTTCTCCCGTAAATTCATCCTTCCACACACTCCCCAATATAGTAAAACCCTTTGCTTTCCACTAATTTCACGGATACCACCGACCCGATCAGGGTCTCGTCTCCCGGAAAATGCACCAGATAATTCTGACTGGTTCTGCCCGTCACCAGAGAAGCATCCTGTCCATTCCTCTCCTCCACCAGCACTTCCACTGTCTCGCCAACGTATTTTCCGGCGCGTTCTGCTGCCAATTCCTGGACACGTTTTAACAGCCGGTCAAACCGCTCCTTGACCACATCCTCCGAAATCTGATCTTCCATAGCCGCGGCCGGGGTGCCGGTGCGTTTGCTATAGATAAAGGTAAAAGCACTGTCATATCCCACCTGTTCCACCACATCCATGGTGTCTGCAAAATCCTCCTCTGTCTCCCCCGGAAATCCCACGATAATATCTGTGGTAAGCGCAATGTCTGGATTCTTCTGACGAATCCGCCTCACCAGATCCAAATACTGCTCTTTGGTATAATGCCGGTTCATAATGCCTAATAAACGGCTGCTGCCGGACTGCAATGGTAAATGCAGATGTTTACATATCTTGGTGGATTTACTCATGACCTCGATCAGATCATCCGACAAGTCCTTCGGATGGGAAGTCATAAACCGAATCCGTTTTAATCCCTCGATCTGCTCCACCCGGCATAACAGCTCTGCAAAGCTAATGGGATGTTCCAACGTCTTACCATAGGAATTGACATTCTGTCCCAACAGCATGATCTCCACCACACCATCGGAGACCATGCCCCGAATCTCTGCAATGATATCCTCCGGTTCCCGGCTGCGTTCTCTTCCCCGCACATATGGCACAATACAATAACTGCAAAAATTATTACAGCCAAACATAATATTGACGCCGCCCTTAAAAGAATATTTACGGGCATTTGGCAATTCTTCCACGATTTCCGTGGTATTCTCCCAGATATCTATAATCATCTTTTTGGAATCCGGGCGATCCAACAGCTTCATTGCCATTAATTCTGCCAGCTTAAATATATTATGCGTCCCAAAAATGATATCCACATTGCGATAACTGGTTTTAATCTTTTCAATCACCTCCGGCTCCTGCATCATACAGCCACAGAGCAGGGTCAACATTTCCGGATGTTTCTTTTTATACCGTTTTAACTGTCCCAAACGGCCATATACCTTCAAATTCGCATTTTCTCTCACAGTACAGGTATTGTATAAGACCAGATCTGCCTCTTCACAATCCGTCTCCTGATACCCGATCGTCTGCAATATCCCGATGATTTTCTCAGAATCACGGGCATTCATCTGGCATCCAAACGTCTTAACATGGCAGGTCAGCATACGTCCCTTCTCTGCCCTTTGCTCCTCCATCCAGCTTTGCAGCTTGCGGATAAAATAATATTGTCTCGCCGGCTCCTGTTCCGGTGGCGGACTACACAAATCCATCTTTTGTATTTCCGTCAAAATCTCGGTATCTATCATCTCTACTCTTGTCCTTTCAACCAATTCCCGGATGTCTGTCTGCCATCAGGGTGTATCTCCCAAAATGCACATACAGATTGATTATACCAAAACAAGAGAATACAGGCAATTCATTTTTATCATTCGACTCACCCATTCAACTCACCCCATTTAATGGATAACTCGTGGTGCTCGGGGCATCTAGATCTTTTGCCGTAATATCTGCCCTGCGTGTGCCAATGAAAGAATGTCGAAAGAAAATCCGGTAGATTGCAGATTCTGCCAGCAACCTTACGCCTTGATGAAGGTCTATTGCTTTACCGTTTCGATCCTTTATTTATGCGCCTCTCCATAAACTTGCACCATATGAAAGCGTACCTCTGCCCGGAACAGATCTCCATCTAAGAAGATCTCAAATTCTCCCTCCATTAATTCCGTCAGGCTCTTAGCAATCGAAAGCCCCAAACCACTCCCCTCTGTGGTACGCGAACTATCCCCGCGCACAAAACGCTCCGTCAACTCCTCCGGTGTAATGTTTAATCTTGCCGCAGATGTATTTTTGATGGAGAAACAGATCTGGCTCTGACGCTGTTCCAATTTGACATAGACTCTGGTACCGGGCAGTGCATATTTTCTGGCATTCATATATAGATTTTCCAGAATACGGTATACCCTTCTGCCATCTCCCATAAAACTTACGGGCTGCTCCAGAGTTTCGGTAATCAACTCCAGTCCCGCCTGCGCAAACAAATCCTCAAATTCTCCTGTGGTCTGAATCACCAGCTCATTAAAATTCAGTTTGCTGATGTTTAACTCCATGGCACCGCTGGATGCCTTGGATGCCTCGATCAGATCCTCAATGAGAATTTTCAGACGGTGAGACTTGCGGTCCAGGATCTCCACGTAATCCTGCATCTGTTTATTCTCCATAGGCTGACGCTTCATCAGATCCACATAATTGATCACTGAGGTCAGAGGTGTCTTAATATCATGGGAGACATTAGCGATCAATTCTGTCTTGAAGCGCTCGTTTTTGATACTCTCCTCCACCGCCTGTTCAAAACTGACACCAATCTGATTCAGCAAATCAATGAAAACCTGCTTCTCATAGCTGATACCTGCAGGCTTGTCTATCCGATGGGTAAAATCCCCCTCTGCCAGACATCTGACACTCTGTATCATCCTGCGGTTTAACTTTTCATTATAATAACTGCGCATCTGCCAGATTACCAAAAGTATTATTCCCATGGCGCAGGCAACCAGCGCACTGATGCCGTACCGGGTCGGAAAGGCTCTCAGTATCCTGTGATTCAATTTGCTATCTGCCCATACGAAAAAGCTGATCAGATAACCTGCCCAGAGACCTTCCAGGATAAACAACATAGCATACCGCTCTCCCACTGGCAGATCCCAATATAACTTTTGCAACCGCCGCCAGATCTCCTGCATCGGCATATGACGCAGCAATTTGTGATATAAGATCTGTATCACGATGCTTTGTTTCCAAAACACCCCTGCTTTGATGCGCTTGACGATACTGATCAGAATACATGCCCCCATACATCCAAGGATACTTAATGCGATGCCAGCCAGAACAAATTCAAATTGGGATAAGGAACCACTCCACAATCGCAGTAACCACCAGTATATCTGTCCAAAAAACAGGACAAGCAGCAACACCGGCTCCAGCCAGAGACGGTCAAAACTGCGCAATACGATTTCGCCGGATTCCCCATCATGGCCACACCGTATCACCAGCATAAGCATCATCAATAGCAACACAGTCACCGCCGGCCAAAACACAGTCCTGCCAATCTGCGACAGATAAGCCTGCTTTCTGGAAGTTTCGTATTGTCTCACAAACTCATCCTGATGCGTTCCCTGTCTGATCGCCTGTAAATTAACACCCACCGCGATGGAAAAAGACCGATCCAGATAGTTTGTCCCGATATCAATCAACTTCTCCTGTATGTGACCACTCATATTTAAGGATTCCTGTAACAGATTAGACTGTTCTCTGATATCCCGCTTCGTATAATAAGAGTATAAGATCGCCGACTGGTCTGTAGGAGGTGTTACCGTCCCATTCTGTACCTCCTTTTGTACTTTATTCCACCATTCTGTATCATTGACTAACTGTATCCCACTGGTATCCTCATACGCAAACGCAAAGTTTGAATCCCCAAAGAAATATTTCATTTCCTGATATGTTTCCACCAGAAAAGTGGCATATTCTGCCGCCACCCGAATCGTACGCGGTGCCCGGCGCATCTTCCATGGCATCTTATTTTCCGGAATCGCATTCTCTGCCTTGGCTACTTCTTTTTCTAACTCCTTATATATCTCTGCCCTATCCGTCTTTTTCCCTGTTTTCTTCTGATATTCCTGGTATAGATTCTGAAATTCGTCACTCCATGTACTCTTCTCTGTTCTTGCCCCCTGATATAACTGCTCCAGATAATACCATTTGGAATATTCCGGGAAATTGGTAATCAGGTATTTTTCGTAATTAGTTTCCGCAGAAAAATACAGAGTAATGTCCGATAACCTGGACAATGTTACAGCTATATCATCGTTTAGATAGTCATAATATTCTGTTTCCACGCTGTCGATCAACACCATATTGTCAATATATGGCTTGGCCCTTTGGTACTGAATCTCCCGGACCTGATGCCCATCATTATTGACAAACTGATAGATCTCTCCTTCTGCAACAATGATTCGGTTTTTCAAATCCAAAGAATACTGTGTTTTCCATGGGTAACTGATATGCTGCTGCGCCTGTGACGTCAGATCAGAAGTAAACTCCCGAAATTCACTGGCATATTCCCCGCTCTGGTCTGCGATCCGCAAAAGATCCTTTAAGGTATACCCTTTCGTCTGATCTGACAGCGAAGCCAACAGAAGCGTATCATAGTCAATCATCCCATCCGGTGCAATCACACTTCCGATCTCCATGTATTGTTCAAACATACGTATATACTCGTCTAACAAATCATAAAATTGGGATTGGGAAATATAAAACTGGGCATCCTCTGCCCCTTCCTCGGGACCGGAATATTCTCTGGTGGCATATATTAACATACTGGAAACCGTTGTCACCCCGATCGAAAGGATCAGAAACACCATCATAACAACATGCAACCATTTCCACTGTCTCCATCTACGCATCCGTTTCTCCTCCGATTTTCACTGTACTAGTACATCATCAAGCCAAACTGTGAGATACTTCATTTAGGATGTACTAGGATATGGTATCCTCTGGTATCGTTTCCTGACGCTCGATCTTATATCCCACGCCCCATACCTCCTTCAGATACTGTGGTTCTCTGGGATTGATCTCAATCTTTTCCCGAATATGTCTGACATGTACCGCCACCACATTTTCTGCGCCGATGGCCTTTTCTTTCCATATCGTCTCATAGATTTCTGCAGTGGAAAAGACTTTGCCCGGCTTTCTGACCAATAGCTTGAGAATATTATATTCCAAAGGTGTCAGTCTGACATTTCTGCCATCCACCATCACACTGGTATCCTCATCTGACATTTGCAGACCTCCCACTTGGTAGACTGCCCCACCGCGGTCCATCTGCATCATGCCGGAACGTCTGAGTTGCGACTGTACTCTGGCGATCAGCTCTTCCGGATTGAATGGTTTCGTCACATAATCATCGGCTCCGGTCCGAAGTCCGACAATCTTATCCTGATCCTCGGATTTGGCGGATAACATAATGATGGGAATGTTATTTTCTTCCCGTATCCGTCTGGTGGTCTCGATACCATCCACATCCGGCATCATCACATCCAGAATCGCCAAAGCGATATCGGATCTTTTCTGAAGACATTCCAATGCCTCTGCCCCATTATAGGCACATTGAACCTCATATCCCTCGTTTTCCAGATAAATGGCAATCGCCTGTACAATTTCCTGATCATCATCACATACTAATATCGTTTCCATCGTTCTCTCCACCATCCTTGTATTTATATAATAGTATACTATATTTTTGCGCTGATTTTTATTAAATTTTCTTAAGAAATTATATTTAATATCTCCCATCCCCGGCGCGCGACAAAAAGAAGCTGTCTCTTAAGACCACGCCGGCATAAAAACCGGGAAATCTTAAGAATACAGCTTCTTTTCAGATAACTATCATTTATTTAAGGAGTTTTCTTATCTTTTTGATATCCAACGCACGATTGGAATATCAGATTCTTCTTCATTGATACTTTACTATGACTGGATGGCATCAAAGCCTTCCTCACCGGTACGGACACGTACTGCATTTTCCACATCGTATACGAAAATCTTACCATCACCGATGTTACCAGTATATAATGCATTTTTGGCAATCTCAATCACCTGATCAACCGGCACGGCACTGACTACCACTTCCACCTTCATCTTTGGCAGCAAGACGATATCTAACTCAGCACCACGATAGTATTTCTTAGCACCTTTCTGTGCACCACAGCCTAACACCTGTGTTACCGTAATACCACTGACACCAATCTCATTTAAGGCATTCTTCAAATCATCGAAACGAGCCTGGTTACAGATAATGGATACCTTGGTAAGTTTCGCTGTCTCATCAGAAGATGCTTTCTTAGGCGCTTTGACAGCAGCCGGCTTCGCCACTTCGTCCACACCAGGCGCTTTCACTACCTGTACCGCCTGATCCATCGGAACGTTACCCTTTAAGGTCTCAATAGAAGCACCATTGTGATAGAACAGGTTGCTGGCTGGCATGAAGTCAGCATACGCAGATGGCAAACCATGCTCTGTTGCATCCAGTCCCTGTAACTCTTCCTCCGGAGTTACACGGAGACCAAACACTGCCTTGATCACAAAGAATGCAATGGTGATCGTCACTGCAGTCCATGCAGCTACCGTAAGGATACCTAAACACTGCAAACCTAACTGTTTTACACCACCACCATAGAATAAACCAGGTCCCACGATGGCACCGTTATCCAATGCAATCGCATATCCAGGCGCAGTCTTGGTAGCAAATAAACCTGTGGCAAATGTACCCCAGATACCATTTGCCATATGTACTGCTACGGCACCAACCGGGTCATCTATCTTTAACTTATAATCCATCAACCATACTACCAACGGAACCAGCAAACCAGCTACGGCACCGATCACTAAAGCACCAGCGCAATCTGTTACATCACAAGGAGCTGTGATGGCTACCAAACCTGCCAGAGACGCATTCAGACACATAGACACATCTGGCGCACCATATTTGATCCAGGTAAAAATCATACATACGACTGTTGCAATACCAGGCGCTACTGTTGTTGTCAGGAAAATGGATCCCAAATCTTCCACAGAAGTAGCGGCTGCACCATTAAATCCATACCAGCCTAACCACAGGATGAACACACCAAGGGCACCCAGTGGTAAGTTGTGTCCCGGAAATGCATGCGGCTTACCAGTACGCTTACTGTACTTACCGATACGTGGTCCCAGGATTGCAGCACCGATCAGAGCACTGATACCACCCACCATGTGGATCGCACAGGAACCGGCAAAATCATGGAAGCCCATGTCAGCTAACCAGCCGCCACCCCAGATCCAGTGTGCTTCGATCGGATAAATCAATGCGGAAATCACAGCAGAGTAAATACAGTAGGATAAGAATTTCGTTCTCTCTGCCATCGCTCCGGATACGATCGTTGCGGTGGTCGCACAGAACACCAGATTGAACACAAAACCTGAATAATCAAAATCCTTATACGAAGTAAACAGATCAAAACCAGGCTTACCGATAAATCCTAAAAAGTCCTCCCCTAACAGGAATGAACAACCAATCAGGATGAACATCACTGTACCAATACAGAAATCCATCAGGTTCTTCATAATAATGTTACCTGCATTTTTGGAACGTGTAAATCCGCCCTCCACCATAGCGAATCCAGCCTGCATCCAGAACACCAATGCGGCACCAATCAGAAACCAGACGCCAAATAAATTGTCATTAATATAAGTTATAATCTCATTTGACATAGTATTTCCTCCTTTTCATTCTAATTTTTCATATTAACTTCCCTCATACTTAAAACCTGCGTTGTCCGGACGTCCCAAAGGGAAACAACGACGCTCTGCATGGAATCCTCATTCCATATACAGAAAAAAGGTGCCACGAAATATCTTCGTGACACCTTTGTCATAACAACTATTATTATAACTCAACTATTTTTTTCGTCAACCAATTTTTGTAAAATTTTCTCATTTTGTTAAAAATGACTATTTTTGATCATCACTTGCCAAAATCTTGTAAAAATTTCACAAAGTTTGCAAAAACAACCTATTTGACAACGGCTTTTGTCTCCAATTTCTGGGAATTATCCATAAAATACTGTAAGATCATCTTGGCTTCCTCCGTATGTTTGGAAGCACAGCTGATCCCCGCCACCGGATCCGAAATCATTCCTCCAATTTGTTTATATTTCTCACTGTCTTTCAAAGAAATCCCACAATAATAATTGGTCTGATCGGATGGCTGTATATCGGTATCGGTGGTGTTTTGCCGCACATCTTCCCCTGTAATAATCTTAGAATAGAAACGATATTCCTCCGAATAATCTGCGTAAAAGGAGACTTCCTCATGAACATTTTGATTAAACAGATAATCCGACTCTGCCCATTCCGAAAAATCTGATTCGGAAGCAATGATAATATCCGTGGTACCGCTATATAAATACGTCTGAATCTGATAATTGTCTGTCGCCTGATTGATGCGCACCACTTCTCCCTTACGAAAATGCAAATATTCACTTAACTCCTTCTCCAGATTTTCTATCGTCTCATCGGTCAGCACTTCGTTTTGTATGGTGATAAACAGAGCCACCGTATCTTTCGTAAAATAATCATACACCTGTAACCCCACCATGGCCACAATGATCAGTGCAATTAAGCATGGCTTCAGGTAATAATACTGAAAATTCTGTAATTTCTCTTTCCAGGTAAAATTTTCCCATTCCTGTTTCACCGATTCTTTGGATCGCTTTTTATATATTTCCGCTTCGTTCTTCTCTAATTTCTTCTTTTCCTCTTCTGAAAAATGAACTGCCATGCCCAAAACCTCCGTTTCACATCTTTTATCAGTATAATGAATTTTTCCATCCTTGAATACCAAAAAAATTGGGGCAAAACTGCCCCAAAAATACCCATATCCTTAAAATAAAATAAATTTTCTAAAATTAATCTTTATTCATTCTATTTATACAACTGCTCCCCAAATATATAACATCATGTAAAAGATCACCAACAATCCATTACAGATCGAAGCAATTGTGGGAAATAGCGGGCGGATATCGTCCTGATGCAGACTAAGCCATGCCATCACAAAGCCGACTGCTGCGATCAACAGGCTGACCATCCCTGCCACTCCCGCCAACAGTCCGGCATGTCCATCACTCTGACCGGCAGATACACACACAGCACCAAAGATTCCTATGGACACCAGTGCCAACAAAGTGGCACCGATCGCCAACGGAGGATGATGCTTGTCTGTCAAATGTAACGAAGAATCCTTTTGCCGTTTTTTACGGGACATCACACTCCTCCTTTCTGCGCATGTCTCTTGCTATGCATTCTCACCACTTTCCGGCTCAACACAAACAACAGATACCCTAACAGACCTCCTAACGTATTCAGGATAATATCATCCACATCACAGGAACCTAACATAGATATCAACTGCAATAATTCCACCAAAACGGAAGCCAGCATACTCAACAGAGCCATACGCAGCCATGTCTGTCTCTGTGTCAGGATCGGTATCACATAACCAAATGGCAGAAAACACAATACATTTCCCAACAAATTCAGTAATACATTAAAATTACCAATCTTATGCCGGTAACGCAGATACCTTTTAATCTCTGTAAATGGAACCAGGTTATACCGGTAATGGTCTTCCGGCGTTCTTCCCATCTGCTCACTAAAGAACAGAAAATATACCATCATCACCAGATAAAGGATGAAAATCACCCACGAAATTATCCGAATTTTACGCTTATTTTCTCTTTTCACTCTGACCCCTCACTACAATTATTG
>JAUNIU010000328.1 GCA_030523265.1 Eubacteriales bacterium
GAATATCATAATACGAGCACCAACAACTTCTATACACTCCCTATGATATGTATCCCGTAATATGTGAAGTGATTTTGTTGCATATTCGCAAATATCTGTTAGAAAGGACCTACCCTTATGTATATTTTCTTTGGAATCCTATTCCTTGTATGTCTAATTTGTTTTATTTTATGTCATTGGAGAAAAAAGAAGTGCATTCGCAAAGTGCAATGCATGAATCCCTGTGAAAAAAGCGAACTGCTCAATGAACTGGCAGAACCTTTTGGTTTCGCCTATCTGCCCGGACAGGATATAATCACGTCGCGGCTCGATGCCTGGCAACGGGAATTTGGCTACCACGCTATATACGACCAGACTGCTGTCCGCTTTCATATGATATTTGACTGTGAACCAATCTACTTTAATTATCATAACTGCACCTGGATGATTGAACTGTGGAAAGGGCAATATGGTATCAATACCGGTGCTGAGATTGGTGTATACCGTGCCGATACTATCCTGACACCGGATCAATATGATAAAACCCTGTTTCACAGTGTCACCAATCAGGAATTACTATCCATCACCATGCATGTATTTCTGAAAGGCTCCTGTATCTTTTCCCTCCGGCACCGTCACTGGTGGCTCACGGGGTTTCGTCCCGGATGGTACTGTGACGCCGAAGATATGGTCATCAAGGCCTCCATCACCTGCCGCGATCCGGAAATGCTTTCCGGCTTATCAAAGAGTCTGATTGCCCATGGTTACCCGGAATGCAACATTTGCATCCGTGATTTGACGATTACCTTTTCCTTTTATCAACCCCACGCAAAACAACCACGCACGGACTGTCCATTGCGAACCCGTTTTTCCCGTCTTCAGAACCGCTTTTTCTGTCGCCTGTATCTCCAGATTACCCGGCCTTTTTCCTGCACTCTGGACCGGATCTTATATTTATATTTTTTCCTGCCCTTTGCATTTCGCCATATGCTCCATTTCAAGAGAAACAGACATCAGAAATTTCACACAAAACGCAGGAGGATATCATGAGTACCTACCATCGTCTTTCCAAGTCTTTTGAGAAGGCACTCCGGCTCCCTCTGACCGAACATTCCCGATATGTTCTTCTGAGTGATTGTCACCGCGGAACGGGCAGAGCCAACGATAATTTTGTCAAAAATGAATATCTCTTTTTAGCCGCTCTAAAATATTACTATTCCAGAGGGTTTACCTATTTGGAACTGGGCGATGGGGAAGAACTGTGGGAAAACCGCTTTTTTTCCCACATTACTGAAAC
Source organism: Eubacteriales bacterium (assembly GCA_030523265.1). Lineage (GTDB taxonomy): Bacteria > Bacillota > Clostridia > Lachnospirales > Lachnospiraceae > Butyribacter. The sequence goes on from JAUNIU010000328.1 coordinate 1,277, forward strand.
ACATTATCAAAGCTACGAACTGATGGCGAAATATTATCGGGAAGAGAGATTTTATGCCATTTATGGAAACCACGATATGGTGAAAAAATATCCCCACTTTGCCAAAAAGCAATGCCAAACCTGCTACTGTGAGCATCCCCATGAGGAACAAACTTTATTTCCGGGCATAACTTTTTATCCTGGTATCATTTTACAGGATGTGAGACAGAAAAGGGACATCTACCTGACGCATGGTCATCAGGCAGATCTGTTAAACAGCACTTTTTGGTGGCTTTCACGGTTCTTGGTGCGTTATCTCTGGCGTCCGCTGGAAAACCTGGGTGTCCCTGATCCCAC
>JAUNIU010000092.1 GCA_030523265.1 Eubacteriales bacterium
AGTGTGACCGTACCTTAATTTATTAATAACTTAGATTATAATTCCTTTTCGGAATGCAGCAATTTAGCGGAAATAAATGTAGTAGCAGAAAATCCGAATTATGCTTCGATGGATGGCGTATTGTTTAATAAAGAAAAGACGGAACTGATCATGTGTCCGGAGGGGAAAGAGGGAGAATATGTCATACCGGATGGGGTAAGCAGCATAAAGAATTATGCATTTAAAAACTGTAATAAACTAAATAGTGTAATTATTCCAAATACGATTACGCAGATTACCCAACAGACATTCTACAAATGTAGTAAACTTGAAAGTATCACGATACCTGCCAGCGTGACCAGTATCGGAAGCTATGCATTTGGGTATTTGTTAAATGAGGTATATATCGAATGGACCAAAACGGATATACAGCCTACGATACGGTGTTACGAGGGCTCCGAAGCACATAACTATGCCGTTACCTATGATTATGCTTATATTTTGCTGACAGAACTTACCGACGATATGGTTACCGTACAGGAAAAAGCAGCATATACAGGAAAAGAGATCGTTCCTGAGATCGTTGTAAAGGATGGAGATATCGCATTACAGATGGGAGAAGATTATGAGATTTCACTCCAAAACAATATAGATGTGGGAACCGCCACTGTGGTCATAAGAGGAAAGGGACGATATGATGGGGTTATTACCAGAAACTTTAAGATCGAAAGGCAGACAACGATAGAACCAACGATAGAACCAACGGCAGAACCGACCACAGAACCGGAACAGGGAATAACGCCGGAACCGACGATAGAACCAACGGCAGAGCCGACGATAGCACCGGGACAGGGAGTAACGGTGACACCGACACCAACACCAACACCGGGACAGGGCACAGCGGCAAAACAGCCTTCCCCGAAGCCATCTGCGCCAGCATCGTCTGGTAATGATAGTCTGGTTTTGAAAAAAGGTACCACCATAACGGACAATGATACCGGGGCTGTATATAAAGTTACATCCGCTTCTTCCCAAAACGTAACAGTAGAATATGTAAAACCGATCAGTGGCAAGGGAAAGGCATCTACTGTTACAATACCGAATGTCATAAAGAAAAGCGGCAAAAGTTATAAGGTAACTTCCATTGCAGCCAATGCATTTAAAAACAACAGAAAACTAAAGAAAGTAGTTATCGGAAAGAATGTTGTAAGCATTGGGGACAAAGCCTTTTATAAATGTGTAAAACTGACAAAGGTTACCATACCTTCTAAAGTAAGAAGAATAGGCAAACAGGCTTTTGATGGCTGTAAGAGATTAAATAGTATTCTGATCAGAAGCAAACAGTTGACTGCGAAGTCTGTAGGGAGTAAAGCGTTCCGGGGCATTCGCAAAACTGGCAGGATTAAAGTGCCTGCCGGGAAAGTGAAGTTGTACAAAAAAGTCTTAAAAAGCAAAAACACGCCGAAAAGGGCAGTTGACAGATTATCTAAGATTGGATAATACTATCTGCGACACGCACGGTCTCTGGTACCGGGAAAGCGTAAAAAATAACCGCCAAACCATAAATGATATGGTTTGGCGGTTTTCTTGGCAAGATTATTTTGACAGCAAGCCTATTTCTGTGTATAATAGGATGAATGTGTAAATTGGTATAGTAGGGGCAAAAATCAGGGGGATTCGGAATATACCGATGAGAACAGACTTGAGAAACTGTGATAGAAAGGAAGGGTGTTTGCGATGGCAAAGTATTCCAGACAGGATATCCTGGATCTGATCGAGGAAGAGGATATAGAATTTATCCGCCTCCAATTTACCGATATTAATGGTAATCTAAAGAATATTGCAACGACTGCCAGTCAGATTGACAAAATCTTAGATGGACGTTGCCGATTTGACTGTGCCGCGATTGATGGTTTCCGTGGAACCGGATACGAGGAATTGTTTTTAGTTCCCGATTTTGACACATTTGTGATTTTCCCTTGGCGTCCACAGAACGGCAAGGTGGCACGTTTTCTGTGCGATGTGGTGAAGCCGGATGGCACGCCATTTGCCGGGGACAGCCGTTATATTTTGAAAAAAGTGATCGCAGAGGCGAAAGAGATGGGCTATGTCTTAGACGTGGGTGTAAAACATGAGTTCTTCTTATTCGATCTCGACGAAAATGGAGAGCCGACCAATCATTCCAGCGAACGGGGCGGCTATTTTGATGTAGGGCCAATCGACAGCGGAGAAAATACCCGTCGTGATATGGTATTATATCTGGAAGATATGGACATTGAAGTGGAGTCTTCTTATCATTCCGATGAGGCAGCCCAGCATGTGTTGGAAATTGCCTATCAGGATGCGCTGACCATGGCAGACAGCATTATGACCACCAGACTGGTGGCTAAAACGGTGGCAAAACGTCATGGTGTCCATGCAACTTTTATGCCGAAGCCGCGTAAACATTTAAAAGGTTCCGGCGCGCATTATGCATTTTCGCTGAGCAAAGACGGTAAAAATATTTTCTCAGATTGTTCCGATCCTAAGGGCATCAGTGCCGAGGGATATCAATTTATGGCAGGAATCTTAGAACATATTGCAAATATGTCTTTAGTTAATAATCCTATCGTAAATTCCTATAAGAGATTAATTCCCGGTTATATGGCTCCGGTGACGGTGGGATGGTCTTTTACCACCAACAGTCCTCTGATCCGTCTGACCTCCATCGGTGGAGATGGTGCAAGAGTGGTTCTGCGCAGCCCGGATGGTGCGTCGAACCCATATCTGGTGATTGCTGCCTGTCTGGCTGCCGGACTGGATGGAATCAAGCGGGGATTGCAGCCGATGCCATCCATCGAGGACAGAGCGGAGACGGACTTGCAACAGATGACCACATTGCCTCGTACGTTACATGAGGCAGTGAAATTATTCCGTCAGGATGATTTTCTACAGGCAGTGTTAGAGCGTCACATTTCGGATCATCTGATTCATACAAAGGATGAAGAATGGAATGAATATTGCAAAGAAGTCACGATGTGGGAACAGAAGAGATATCTGGGTACAATATAGTTTATCCCCAACTCATAACAGGAGGTTAGCATCAATATATGGCAGATATTATTGTGGCTTTTCCAAAGCTGGAAGATGCTAAGAATCTTCGGAAACTTCTGATTCGGAATGGATATGATATAAATATGGTTTGTGACAGCGGGGCGCAGATCGTCAGTGCAGTGAATGAGCTGGATGGCGGGATAGTGATCTGTGGGTATCGATTTTCGGATATGCATTTTTCGGAGATCAACGAATACCTCCCCAAAAGTTTTCAAATGTTATTGTTGGCATCCCCTGCGAAATTAGCAGAGAATGATATGAGAGACCTGATTTCCCTTGCTATGCCGTTTAAGGTACAGGATTTGTTAAATACCATCGAGATGATGATGGTGCAGTACAGGCGGTGGAAAAAGAAGCAAAAGAACAAACCGAAGGCCAGAACGGAGAATGAGAAACGAATCATTGCTACGGCAAAGGCACTGTTGATAGATCGAAATCAGATGACAGAAGAGGAAGCGCATCGTTATATACAGAAATTAAGCATGGACAGTGGAAACAATATGGTGGACACTGCGGAAATGATATTAGAACTGAACGGAAAGGAATGGAATCTATGATCACAAAAGCGTTTTTGATCCTGGAAGACGGAACGGTCTTTGAAGGAAAAAGTTTTGGAGCGAAAAAGGAGGTTATCAGCGAGATTGTATTTAATACCTCGATGACAGGCTATCTGGAAGTTTTAACAGATCCCAGTTATGCGGGACAAGCTGTGACTATGACTTATCCGCTGATCGGAAACTATGGGATCGCCAAAGCGGATATGGAATCAAGGAAAGGTTGGCCGGATGGTTTTATCGTAAGGGAATTTTCCCGTATGCCGAGTAATTTTCGTTCCGAGGATTCCATAGAACATTTTCTGGAGGAAAACGGGATTCCGGGGATCTATGGCATCGATACCAGAGCCCTGACTAAGATTTTGCGGGAAAAGGGTACTATGAATGGTATGATCACCACCAATGAAAACTATGATCTGGAAAAGATCCTGCCAGCATTAAAAGAATACAGAGTGACCGGAGTGGTCAAAAAGGTTACCTGTGATGCGATAGAGTCATACAAGCCGGGAGACATCAAGTCAGAAACCGTGGATGTGAAATACCATGTTGCCGTCATTGATGTGGGTACCAAGAAAAATATTATCCGTTGTCTGTTAAACCGTGGTTGTGAGGTGACCGTCTATCCGTGTGATTTTGATGCACAGACTGTGATCGACAGCAAACCGGATGGTATCATGATTACCAATGGACCGGGAGATCCGTCAGAGTGTGTGGATATCATTGGACAGATCCGTCGGTTAGCAGAGTCAGGGATTCCGATCTTTGCCATCTGCTTAGGGCATCAGTTGATGGCACTGGCCCATGATGCGAAAACCTACAAAATGAAATATGGTCACCGGGGAGCCAATCACCCAGTAAAGAATCTGGATAGTGGTAAAGTATATATATCCTCCCAGAATCATGGATATGTTGTAGATGCAGATTCGATTGACTCTGCTGTGGCGAAGCCATGGTTTATCAATGTCAATGATAAGACGGTGGAGGGTTTATGGTATATCGGTAAGCCGATTCGTACGGTGCAGTTTCATCCGGAGGCGAATGCCGGTCCAAAGGACTCGGAACTGTTATTTGATGAATTTATTAAAATGATGGGAGGCGACGCATAATGCCAAAGATGGAAGGTATCAAGAGAGTGATGGTAATAGGTTCCGGTCCGATCGTCATCGGTCAGGCAGCGGAATTTGACTATGCGGGAACACAGGCATGTCGTTCTCTGAAGGAAGAAGGCATGGAGGTTATCTTAGTAAACTCCAATCCCGCTACTATTATGACAGACAAAGATATTGCGGATAAGGTTTATATCGAGCCTTTGACGGTGGAAGTATTACAGCATATTATCGAGGTGGAAAAGCCGGATAGCCTGCTGCCGAATATGGGTGGACAGGCTGGTCTGAATCTGGGTATGGAACTGGCAGAATCCGGATTTTTGGAGAGTCATGGCGTGAAGCTGCTGGGTACCACGGCAGAAACGATCCGCAATGCCGAAGGACGTCAGGAGTTTAAGGATATGATGGAGCGCATCGGGGAACCTTGTGCTGCTTCGGAATTGGTGGAAAATATTGAGGATGGTATCGCATTTGCCGAAAAGATCGGCTATCCTGTAGTGCTTCGCCCGGCATATACGTTGGGCGGTTCTGGCGGTGGTATCGCACACAACCGTCAGGAATTAGAGGAAATTTTGGCAAACGGACTGCGTCTGTCCCGTGTAGGGCAGGTGTTGGTAGAACGTTGTATCGCCGGATGGAAAGAGATCGAGTACGAGGTAATGCGTGACAGCAACGGTACCTGTATCACAGTATGTAATATGGAGAACCTGGATCCTGTGGGTGTCCATACCGGTGATAGTATCGTGGTAGCACCTTCCCAGACATTATCAGACAAAGAATATCAGATGTTACGAACCTCTGCGCTGCGTATCATTGATGAATTAGGGATCACAGGAGGATGTAACGTGCAGTTTGCATTGCATCCGACTTCCTTTGAATACATTGTCATCGAGGTAAATCCTCGTGTAAGCCGTTCTTCGGCACTGGCATCCAAGGCAACGGGATATCCGATTGCCAAGGTGTCGGCGAAGATCGCATTGGGATATACGCTGGATGAGATACCAAATGCTGTAACCGGCAAGACCTATGCCAGCTTTGAGCCGGCACTGGATTATGTGGTGGTCAAAGTGCCAAGACTGCCATTTGACAAGTTTATCAGTGCCAAGAGAACTCTGACCACACAGATGAAAGCGACGGGTGAGGTTATGAGTATCTGTACCAATTTTGAGGGTGCACTGATGAAGGCACTGCGTTCTCTGTCGCAGCATGTGGATTGTCTGGAGACAGGGGACTATGACGGATTGTCCGATGAGGAAGTATTGGAGCAGTTGTCTGTGGTGGACGACCGCCGTATCTATCTCATTGCGGAGATTCTGCGCCGCGGGATTTCAACCTACGAGCATATCCATGAGGTAACCATGATCGATGAATGGTTTATTGACAAATTAGCGATCCTGGTGGAAATGGAGAAACAGATCAAAGCCTGTGGCGGCAATCTGAGTAAGGAATTATTAACCGAAGCAAAACGTCTGGAATTTCCGGATTGTGTCATTGCGCGATGGACTGGGAAAAAGGAAGAGGAGATCAAAGAGCTTCGCTATGAGTATGGCTTGATCGCTGCATTTAAGATGGTGGATACCTGTGCGGCTGAGTTTGCATCCGAGACGCCGTATTACTATAGTTGTTTTGATGGCACCAATGAAGTGGTGGAGCAATCCGACCGCAAGAAGATCATGGTATTGGGTTCCGGTCCGATCCGTATCGGTCAGGGTATCGAATTTGATTACTGTTCTGTGCACAGTGTATGGGCATTGGCAAAGGAAGGGTATGAGACGATCATCGTCAATAACAATCCGGAGACGGTTAGTACCGACTTTGATATCGCAGACAAATTATATTTTGAGCCATTGACACCGGAAGATGTGGAAAATATTGTCCGGTTGGAAAACCCGGACGGAGCTGTGGTACAGTTCGGTGGTCAGACCGCCATTAACCTGACAGAGTCTCTGATGAAGATGGGTGTGAAGATCCTGGGTACCAGTGCGGATGACGTGGATGCGGCGGAAGACCGTGAATTATTTGACGAGATCCTGGAGCAGTGCTGTATCCCTAGAGCCAAGGGAGATACCGTATTTACCACGGAGGAAGCATTGAAGGTGGCAAATGAACTGGGTTATCCGGTGTTGATCCGTCCTTCCTATGTATTAGGCGGACAGGGAATGCAGATCGCCGTATCTGATGATGATATCAAGGAATTTATGGCAGTGGTGACCAGATACCATCAGGAACATCCGATTCTGATTGATAAATATCTGATGGGCAAAGAGATCGAGGTGGATGCGGTATGTGATGGGGAAGATATTCTCATCCCTGGAATCATGGAGCATATCGAGAGAGCCGGCATTCATTCGGGAGATAGTATCTCCGTATATCCGGCGCAGTCTATTTCCGAGAAGATACAAAATGTATTGGTGGATTATACCAGAAAGCTGGCGCGTTCACTGCATGTTATCGGCCTGATTAATATTCAGTTCATCGTATATCAGGATGAAGTGTATGTCATCGAGGTGAATCCTCGTTCCAGCCGTACCGTGCCTTACATTAGTAAAGTGACGGGTATCCCGATCGTAGATCTGGCATCCCGTGTCATCTTAGGTGCTAAGATCCGGGATCTGGGATATGAGCCGGGGTTGGCAAAGAAATCAGAATATAAGGCAATCAAGATGCCGGTATTCTCCTTTGAAAAATTGCGTGGTGCTGAGATCAGCCTGGGACCGGAGATGAAGTCCACCGGAGAGTGCTTAGGTATTTCCAAGTCCTTTGATGAAGCACTATACAAGGCTTTTAAGGGTGCAGGTATCGATCTGCCAAAGCATAAGAAGATGATTATCACCTTGAAAGATTCGGATAAATTGGAGGGTGTGGAGATCGCCCGCCGCTTCAAGAAATTGGGATATGATATCTTTGCCACACGCAGTACCGCCAGAGTCTTTAATGAAAATGGTGTGCTGACGATTCCGGTAAACCGTATCAATGAGGAATCGCCAACTTTGATGGATCTGTTATTGGAACATCAGATTGATTTGGTCATTGATACACCGACCCATGGAGATAAGTTAAAGGATGGATTTTTGATCCGCCGTACTGCGATTGAGACCGGAGTGAATGTATTGACTTCTCTGGATACCGCGGCAGCTCTGCTGACCAGTTTGGAGAGTTCCGAAGAAGGAAAGTTATCTATCGTAGATATCGCTACCATTTCCGGGGAAATGAAACAGGAGACGAAATAATGTAGAGTAGTCATCCTGGGATAAATTGTATATTAAAAAAGGGACAGATTCGTGAGGATCTGTCCCTTTTTGAGCGAGTGGGAGGTATTTGCCCCCCTTGGCATCATATTAACAAGAAATGACGGTTCCGGTCTTGCCCTGTATTCCTGCCAGCGCAGTATCGATACTGGTGATGATGGCTTTTCGTTCCGGTTTGGAAGAAGCAAAGGATACCGCGGCTTCTACTTTAGGTAACATGGCACCGGAGGAGAATTGTTCTTCTGCAATATATTTCGTAGCTTCTTCCACCGTCATATGATCTAACGGTGTTTCTTCCGGTGTGCCAAAATGTAAGGCAACTTTTTCCACACCCGTCAGCAGTAATAACATATCAGCGTCCAGGGATTCTGCCAGACATGCACTGGTTACGTCTTTTTCAATCACAGCGCTGGCCCCTTTTAAGCGGGTTCGCTGTTGCAATACCGGGATACCGCCGCCGCCGGCAGCGATCACCACCTGTCCCGCATCCAGTAAGGCTTTGATTGCATCCAATTCATAGATTTCCATCGGACGTGGTGCAGCGATAATACGCTGATAGCCTTTTCCCTCTACCTCCACCACATGGTTTCCCTTGGAACGTTCTGCCTTGGCTTCTTCTTCGGTCATAAAGCGGCCGATCTTTTTGGAAGGATAGCTAAATGCAGTGTCGAATGGATCGACCCGGACTTGTGTGATCAGAGTAGCTACCGAGCGATAGATACCACGGTTTAATAATTCCGTGCGGATCTCGTTTTGTAAATCATAGCCGATGTAACCCTGGCTCATGGCACTACAGATCGACATCGGTGCCACGGTGTTTGTGGGCTCCAGGCGGCTGTATTCGGTCATGGCAGAGTGGATCATGCCCACCTGTGGTCCATTACTATGGGTGATTACCACCTGATATTTCGCTTCGATCAGATCTGCGATGGCAGAGGCAGTATTTTTAACAGCCTCTTTTTGTTCCGGAAAGGTTTTTCCTAAGGCACTGTGTCCCAGTGCTACTACAATTTTCTTATTTTCCATATAATAATCCTCATTTCTGAATAATTTTAGTACAACAAGACGATACAAGTATTGGATTTGCATCTGCCGATAAAGCCATTTGCCTGCACGGAAGCAAATAGCCAACATCATGAAATTATTACAATTTTACCATGACATAGGTGCAAAATCAACCCAAAAAGGGATGTCAAGAGTTATGACATCCCCGTAAAGAAATCAGTGTTATTGGTCAAGATCCAGTAATTTGTCAACGGCTGGCTGCATATCGGTCTGCTTCCGGTAGGCTCGGATCAACTTCCGTTCATGAGGTGTGAGATGGATTGGTTCTTCTTTTGTAGAATTGATATATCCGAAAGTACCTAGAATATCGTCAATTTGATATAAGCTGCATAGATACATTAACGTGTCGGCACTGGGTTGTGTCTGACCGCTTTCCCAACCGTAGATGGTTTTGGTAGCGGTGGGTTTTCCTTGATGATCCAGATATTGGGATACATCCTGAACCGTTAATTTATTGAGTTTGCGATAATATTTTAACATTGCGGCAATATTGGGATTTTTCAAAATGTCTGTTCTCCTTTCTGGAAAGGATGATACTAATCTTACATATCATCAAAATTATACTAACAAAAGGATTTTAACGCTGTCAAGAAATCAAAGATTATTCTTGTAAATTAGGAAAATATTGGTTGAAATTCTTGTGAAAAGAGGTATAATAAATACAAGGCATATTTTTGTGGAGAGACAGGGTGAAATCAGATGTCCATATCTGCCGGCGGTTCATGGGAGATCAATAGAGAAGGAAGGAATTTACATGCAGATGACCAGAAAGATTATCCGATATATAAGTGATCATTCTTTGTCTGTGGAAGAGATTTCTGCTGCAACCGGAGTGGAAGCTGTGATCTTACAGGAGGAAGTAAGAGCCTTAAATGCCTCCGAATTATTAGAGATTTGTCAGTATCTTAAGTTGGATCCCTGGAGTCTGTTTGATCCGTGAGGGGGAATGGACAATGTGTGGGAAAATTTTTTCGTCCCCTTTCTTTTAAAGTTTTTTCATACATTGTCCTAAATTATCCTAAGTTTTTTCGTTTTTTTGTCAATTTTTCCTAAAAATTAAAAAAAAGACAAAAAAGACTTTGCAAAAAACAAAAAGTATGCTATAGTATTTGCAGTTGGTTAATTACTGTACAGAACAAAGGCGTTCTCAAAATTTTTTGAGTACGCCTTTTTTTGCTAGATTTCGAGACATCGTGTACAGCAGCCACTATGATATGG
>JAUNIU010000093.1 GCA_030523265.1 Eubacteriales bacterium
AGGGAAACAGCGGAACCTGTCGCATGCTGCTTCAGACAAACCTCCGAGGCGCATTCAATCGAAACGTAGTAAAGCAAAGACCTTCTATCAAGCCTAGTTGTCTGGCATGGAATCTGCAATTCTACGCGGATTTCCTTGCACAAATTTATCGTAGGACACACGCAGGGCAGACATAATCGGCAAAACAGACGATCACAGCGATAACCCCCAGTTATCCTTATAAAAATAGGGGAAGTCAAATGTACAATAATGCACTTTTTATGCACAATTTGGTGGATAACTTCGCGAAAAACCGCGAATTTCGGGCATTTTTTCAGGAGTTATCCACTTTTTGTCCGCATTTTGGGGCATTTATCCACAAAACAGGACAGAAATACACGATGCTTTTCCCTATAAGACCGCTAGTACCCGAATTTGCCCATCAATGATTCATCATCCTCGATCCAATCCTGCACCCGGATCATACGATAATGATCTTCGTCATCCCGCACATAAACTTTCTCAATTCCGGCATTAATAATCATTTTTTTGCACATGGAACAGCTATTGGAATTTTGCACATATTTACCTGTAGCCACTTCCCTGCCTGACAAATAAAGCGCAGCACCAATCATCTTTTCCCGTTCTGCACTGATAATCGCATTTGCCTCCGCATGGACACTGCGGCATAATTCATAGCGTTCCCCTCTGGGAATATTCATTTCCTGCCGAATACACCGTTTTAAGTCCGAACAATTTTGTCTGCCACGGGGTGCCCCCACATATCCGGTAGAGATCACCTCGTCATTTTTCACGATCACAGCACCATAATGTCTACGCAAACATGTTCCGCGTCTGGACACCACATCTGCCAGATCCAGATAATAGTTCACTTTATCCCGTCGTTCCATCGTCTCCTCCATTCTGTATGCGTTTTCGTACTTACCACGTAATTATACGCAGTTGAATCACTCATTTCCTTTCTCTTTTAAAATTGTATTCCCCGATGTTCCACAGATGTCTTAAACACGATCAAGGTCTTGGTTCTGCCATACTGCTGCAATTCTCCAATAAACTGATCTAATTCATCTGTACTGGGAAATAACACCTCTAATAACATGGAATAATCACCCGTAACACAATTACACTCCACCACATTTTTGCATTTTTCTATATACGGATAAAACTGCTCTTTGTCCACTGGTGAGACTTCCAAATTGATAAACGCTTTGATATGATATCCTATTTTAACCGGATTTACCACTGCATGGAATCCCTCAATGAATCCCGCCTCTACCATATTTTCAATGCGCACCGACACTGCAGGTGAAGATAAATACACCCTCTCCGCAATATCCTTAAGCGACACCCGCGCATTCTCCTGCAGCATCTTTAATATTTCCTTGTCAATATGATCCAATTCGTTATTTTTCACACTTTCTCTCCTCAATTTGCATCCGTCTGATCTGTCGTCTGGCTAAAACTCAAATCGGTCATTCCCTTGTCCGCCAAATGGTACTTGTAGGAGCCGCGCACGGTGATACCGTTATCTGCATTGGCAGCAAAGTTAATGTTTAAAACATCCTCCTCGATAGACAGCAGACTATAGATCACTACGCCACCCTCTGCAAAAGATATTTCGGAACCATTGTATTGCTTAAATACTTTTGCCAACATTCCATTCCCATCTTCCTGTTGATAATAGACCTTCTTTTGCTGTACATCATAAATAATAAAGGTTTGCGCTTTCGTCCCATTATAAATCAGCACTGCATAGCGGTCACTAGTCCCTTTCTCTTCTGTAGCCCAGATAAGGTCGCAGTAATATCCATCCACCTTTTCCATCTCCACTTGCTGTCCCTCTTTGCCCACCTGAATGGACTGAATCGCCAGACTGCCTGTGGTATCACTCTTCGTCTCCACTGTCATCTGTACTTTCCCGGCAGAATCGATCAGTGTCTTTGTCTCCTGATGTCCTGCCTCCGCAGATCCACTGGATGCTGCTTTGTGTTGATTCAATTGTTCCTGTGTCATTTTCTGCAAGGAATAACGCTGCTTATCCGCATCCCAGACATAATAATTTTTCCCCTGCGGAACCTGTACCGCAAACAAATCCTTTATATCCTGTTCTATTAGCGGAACGGCTGCTTCCTGTCCCTTGTCTCCTAAAGCATAAATCGAATCTGAGACCACTGTCAAGTCCTTCTCCCCGATATGGAACATCAGATAAATATATTCTGTCTCACCGGAAGTATCCTCCGTCTGAAATAATGCATCTTTGACGGTCTTTGTCTGCTCCCCGGACCAATCAATCTGCTGCCCCAACAGCAGTTCCTGCGCTCCATCCCCATTATAATCTCCCGTCTGAAATGTCAGATCCTGCGGAAAACGCATAAGATCCGATGATAATCCCTGCTCCTCCCATAATTTATTGAGCGGAAGTTTCATCAGCGTATCTCCTATGGAATTTTGCAACTCTAACGCAAACTGTCCCCGGTATGTGCCATTCGTACATTCCCCACTGGTCATTACCAATCGCAATACCAGTTCCAGACCACTGGGCGATAGTGTCACACATTGCTCCACCACATCCCCGACATTCTCTGGCCTCTGGGGTCCCTCTGCATCTGCCGGTCTTTCCTGCACCCAGGTACCACCATTCCATGCAATCTGTAAAGGACGCAACCCAAAACTCCAAAAAAGCAGCAACAGCAAGATCAACACACCAGATATATGCTGACGTCGTATATAAGGGCGATAATAAAGCATCCGGGCAGAGCGATTCTCCAAGTCCTGCTCAAATATAGTAGAAACCGTATAAGGAATCACTGCGGTCTCTTTTGCCATGTTTAGCAAGCTTTGTGCATACAGCAAAGATTCCTTTTCTCCCAGACACTGCACCGTCAGGTCATCACAAGCCATCTCTTCTTCTTTTTTTGCCAGTGCATAGGCGAACCAGACAACCGGATCAAACCAGTGCAACAGCAGGATCGCAAATCCCGCCAAACGCCACCAGTGGCTCTTTCGTTTCCTTTGCGCTTCCAAATGGGCCAACAGATGCCGTAATTGTTTCGCCTGTGTCTGCTTTGGCAGATAGTAACGACACCGAAAGATTCCTGCCATCACGGGTGTCTGTACCGCAGCCTGATATATCCTGCCCTCCAGACGCACCGCATCCTTTCGGACCTCCCTGCGCATCCGGCTTTGACAGATCCATGTCGTTCCCATCAAAACCACAACACCCGCCAACCAGACACAGGCGCAGATCCGATAAGAAAATGTTGTCTCAATCTCTGCCTCAAAAACCGTATGCCAACCCGTCAGGAAACCAAAATTCCCCTGTATCGTCAATCCCAGAGCAGCTAAAATCTGATGATAGATGCGATTCCATGCTGGCACTATACTAAAGGTACTGGATATGGATAACGGACATATGATCCGCAGGAAGTACAACCGCCATACCCATACCATATATTTCTTTGGTATATTACGCATCAAAAAACGCAACACTAACATAACCGGAAATAATGCTACTGCTACTAATTCCATAGCAAATATCACATAAAAAATTCGATATAACTGATTTAGTAACATATCTATTCCAACTTTCTGCCTATATTTCTTATTCCGAAGGCTATTTTACCATAACTTAGAACCATTGTCTTGAATATTTTAAGTTCCGTTCCTCCCGCATATCTGCTATAATGGTCTGAGTATATGAACCAAAGGATGTTTTGGGTGCCATAAATTTACATCCTACATTATGAAAAAGAGAGGTGTCGTTTATGAAAGAACAATTTGTCAAGGTAGCTACCGCCACACCACAGATACGCGTGGGCGATCCCGCCTATAATACCACCCAGATTATCAAGGAGATGAGACGCGCCTCCGATTCCGGGAGTAAATTGACCGTGTTTCCCGAACTCTGCTTGACCGGTTATACCTGCGGTGACCTTTTTTTACAGGATAGTCTGCTCCAAGGTGCACTAAACGGATTGATGCAAATTATACAAGCCTCCGTAGACGATGATATGATTTCTCTGGTGGGTCTGCCCTTTTTGTATCAAAACAAGCTGTATAACGTAGCCGCAGTCATTCATCAGGGTGAACTTCTGGGTCTGATTCCCAAGACTCACATTCCCAACTATTCCGAATTTTATGAGGCAAGACATTTTACAGCCGCGCCTGCGCAGTGGGATGTCATCTCAATTCCCGCACTAGGCGAATACGGAGATCGCATCCCATTTGGTTCCAAGATCTTGTTCGCGGCGGACAATCTGCCGGGATTTGTCCTGGGTACCGAAATCTGCGAGGATCTGTGGGCACCACTGCCTCCTTCCTGCGGACTGGCATTACACGGTGCTACTGTAATCGCCAATTTATCTGCCAGCGATGAAACCACCGGCAAAGACCTTTACCGCCGGGATCTGGTGACAGGACAGGCTGCCCGCCTGCTCTGTGGATATATCTATGCGGATGCCGGCATGGGAGAATCTTCTACCGATCTGGTATTCGCAGGCCATAACCTGATCGCCGAAAACGGCAGTCTACTGTGCGAATCCCAGCGTTTTACCAATGATCAACGGATTATATCGGAATTAGATCTGGGACGTCTGGTCAGCGAACGGCAACGCATGACCACGTTTCACGTCTTGACTCCTGATGCCGGTTATGAGGTGGATTCTGCCAAACAGGAGTATCAAACCATACATTTTAATTTTCGCGATATTACCGAGACCAAACTGACCCGCACCTATGCCAAGACACCGTTTGTCCCCGGCGCAAAGCATGACCGCGACCGCCGCTGTGACGAGATCCTGAACATTCAGGCAATGGGGCTGCGGAAGCGTCTGGAACACACTCACTGCACCAGTGCCGTGGTGGGTATCTCCGGTGGTCTGGATTCCACCCTGGCTCTATTGGTGACTGCCAAAGCATTCGACATGCTTGATCTGGACCGCAGTGGTATCCTCGCCGTGACTATGCCTTGTTTTGGCACCACAAACCGCACCTATCAAAATGCCTGTATTCTGACACAGAAATTAGGTGCTACCCTCAAAGAAGTCCCGATCCACGAAGCCGTGGAACTGCATTTCAGGGATATTGGGCACGACCCGGATAACCATGACATCACCTACGAAAATTCCCAGGCACGCCAACGCACATTGATTCTGATGGATCTTGCCAATCAAACGGGCGGCATGGTCATCGGTACCGGCGATATGTCAGAGCTGGCTCTGGGCTGGGCTACGTACAACGGAGATCATATGTCTATGTACGGTGTAAACTGCTCTGTGCCAAAAACTCTGGTGCGCTATTTGGTCTCATACTATGCCGAGACCACCACAGATACGGAACTGCAAAAGGTATTGACGGATATTCTGGATACCCCCGTCAGTCCGGAGCTGTTACCGCCTAAAGATGGTAAAATTGCGCAAAAGACAGAGGATATCGTAGGCCCATACGAACTCCACGATTTCTTCCTCTATTATCTGATGCGTTTTGGTTATACACCCACGAAGATTTATCGTCTGGCACGTTATACTTTTGCAGATGAATATGATGATGCCACGATTTACCACTGGCTGAGAACCTTTTACTGGCGGTTTTTCTCACAACAGTTTAAGCGTTCCTGTCTGCCGGATGGACCGAAGGTGGGTAGTGTGGCACTATCCCCCCGTGGGGACTGGCGTATGCCAAGCGATGCCTCTGCTAATCTGTGGATGCGCGAACTGGATACGCTGGACCCTGCACACCAGAAATAAATACCAAAGGCGGTGTATCGGCTTAGGATCTGATTCCTAACCGTCACACCGCCTTTTATTAATCGGTACAAATATTTTGCAAATATGGTAATAACCGTCAGGATCGGCATCTGGCGATCCCTGCCTCCGGTATTTCCCCGGAAGTACGAATATCTAATATACTTTCCGTCTCTGTCAATGCATTACTATACCAAAGAGCAGCCTCCTGTGGATCTCCCTGCTCTTCAAAATAAGCCCCCAACTCACAACAGAGTTCTGCACTGGGTCTCGTCACCGCATCCCGCATGGCATACGCCAAAAAATGCGGTACATCACCATGCAAACGATATCCCCTGGTCAATACACAGATCGCTTCCCGAAGTTCATCCTCCGTCCGGTCTGTCTGATCTAATGTGGTCAAAAATGTGGACTCTGCCTGCCGAAAGTCTTCCGCTGTCCCGGAATGATATAATTCCATCGCATACATATGATGTAACTTGGAGGACAATCGGATGCCTTTCGCATGTATGTCCGCCAATGCGGACAAATCCCGGCTGACATGACTCCCCTCCGGCCGATGCTGTATCTCAATATCACTGTCATACACCACCGGGTCTAAGCGCAATGTCTCATGGATCGGATCAATCCAGACAAACTCCCTCTGTCTGCGATATAATTTCGGACGGTACTCCTTCTCAAAATTATATACGGTATTATATTCGGCGGGTGTACAATACAACATTTGAACAATCTCAATCTCCGGTAGCAATACTGATTTCAAATCCTGCAATTTTTGCTGTTGGGATGGTTCCAGATATTCATCTGCATCTGCTGTATAAATATATTCTTTGGTAGCTTTGGATGCCGCAAAGTTTCTGGCATCGGCAAAACTTCCGGTCCATACAAAATCAAAGATCTGATCGGTATACTTCCCCGCGATCTCCTTTGTTCGGTCCACAGATCCCGTATCCACTATAATAATTTCATCCATACAGGGTGCCAGACTATCCAGACAACGCTCTAATACCTTTGCTTCATCTTTGACGATCATACACAGACTAAATGTCGTCATTATACTCCTCCTATCATTCTGTGGCGTTCCCATCGATATTTGGATCTACTCCACCAGTCGGATCATTTTCCCCACCACCGGAATCATCCGGTGTATCAGATCCGCCCTGCGTATCCTGCGTTTTTCCATCATCTTCCGGCGCATCCGTTGGCTCCTCTGCCGGAATCGCTGTTGCCTTTGGCTTTTTCGTCGCTTTTGGAGCTTTTGTCGCTTTACTTTCCTCCGGCTCTTCTTCCGGGGTATCTGCCGCCTCCGGATCGATTGTTTCCGACGGAGTAGTCTCTGGTATATCATCATATGACGATTTACGGTCATCTTTTTTGGAGTCGTCATCCTCATCTTCATATGGAGACTTAAAATCCTGATAATCCAATCCCTCATGGATCTGATTCATGAAACCTTCCCAGATACTCAAAGGATATGTGCTGCCGTATAAATCATTCAACGTCTTTGGAGAATCATAACCCACCCATACTGCGGTGGTATAATATGGTGTATATCCACAGAACCATCCATCCTTTTTATCACTGGTGGTACCTGTCTTTCCTGCACACGCCATATTGTTCAGTTGATGACCTGCTCCGGTACCCCGCACTAATACTCCGGTCAGAATATCCGTCATCTCACGGGCAGCCTTTGTCTCATAAACCTGCTTTTCTACCCGTTTCGTCCCACTGTTTTTCAAAATCACATTCCCCTCGGCATCTGTAATTTTCTTAATACAAGTCGGCGCACGGAAGATTCCATCATTCTCAATGGTTGCATAGGCAGAAGCCATTTCTACTGTAGTGACACCATTGGTCAAACCACCCAGCGAGGATGCAAGATAATAATCATCCGACACAATATTGGAGAAATTCATCTTTAATACATAAGACAATCCCACTTTAGGCGATAATTCGTCAAACAGTCTCCATGCCACAACATTTTTGGATTTCTCCACGGCACGGCGTAATGGGATCTTTCCCAGATAAGAACCATCGGAGTTCTTCGGTCCGCCCTCAAAATAACTGTCATCCACTATGGAGTCCGGTGTATAATCCCTCTCCAGACTAGGTGTATATACCACCAGTGGTTTGAAACAGCTTCCCGGCTGACGGTAACTTTGATATCCACGATTCAAAGTATAGCCTGTGGTACTCTTTTGCTTTCTGCCTCCCACAATCGCCACGACAAAACCGGTATTATTATCGATACAAGTAGCAGCCCCCTGCAGTTTATAGATCCCTTCATCCGTTTTGTCCTTAAAACCGGACAACGTTTCATTTACCTGCTTTTGTAATTTATTTTGTTTTGATTTGCTCAGGGATGTGTAGATACGGTAACCACCCGTATACAAATTATCCTTGCATTCCTGATACATATCGTCGTATTCTTTCTCATACTTTTCCTGATCCGATGTGCTGGTAAACTCATAGCGAAATTCAAATCCCTGCTGCTCCATCAATGCCTTGATCGCACAGCTGACAGCATAGGTGGTCATATAGTCCTGCGTCTTGATGGATTCTGCCGGATTCAATATAATTTCCTCTGACACTGCATCACTATACTCGGATTCCGATATCTTATTTTGGGAAAGCATCTGTTCCAAAATACGCCCACGCCGTTCAATCATATGGGTAAATCCCTCTTCATCCAACGGATTATAATAATTCGGACGGTTTGGTATAGTACACAGAAAGGCGATCTCAGACAGATCCAATTCGGAAACGGATTTGCTGAAATATGCTTTACTCGCCGCCTCTATTCCATATTTGCCATTTTGAAAATAAATATTGTTAATATAAAATTCCAAAATCTGGTCTTTGGTATATTTTTTCTCTAATTCCATGGCGTAAAACATCTCGCGCACCTTACGCTCATAGGTTTGGTCATCGTAGAGAAATACCTTTCTGGCAAGCTGCTGGGTAATCGTACTACCACCACGGGAGATTTGCGTTCCCTTAATGCGGCTCTCCACCAGCAATGCTGCCGCCTTCATAGTAGATAAAAAGTTGACACCATCATGCTCGTAAAAATCCCGGTCTTCCGTCACGATAAACGCATCTTTCACATATTGCGGAATCTCTTCAAATGTTAAATAATATGCATCCCGATCCTGGACTAATTTTGCAATCGGTTCTTTATTTGATGCATAGATAAAGCTGGTTTCCGAAGCACGGAATGTATCAGTGGTGGAATTTTTCACGGCCTCTTTTGCTTCCGTTTTCCAAGTGAGCAAATCATCACCAAACTTCACATAAAAGACAATCATTCCAGCCAGGACAATCAACAAAAAGACCAAAAGCAATATCTTTAATGCCAACCGAAGTTTCGGATGTTTCTTGTGCTGCTTACGGCCTTTTCTGTGATTAAAATTTGCCAGCTCCTTTGCTTTTCTTTTCTCACTCATACTAACCCTCCATCTATGGTATGGCAGCCTGTGCCCCCACTTCGGAACTAATCATAGCATATTTTACATAAAATTGCATCCTTTCCCCTGATTATTCAGAAAAAAGTAAGATTACTGTCACTAAATATACACAATGTATAAATTCCATTTATGATCAAATTTGTCTGTATAACCTCCGCGAAACCGGAAATGATATAGACAGAAATATCATCAGGAGGTTACATACATGAATAACAAATCAAAACAGACGGAATCGAAACGCTGGGTGCTGTTGGAGCATCTGCCTTTTCGCTATTCCAAACGAATCCTGCTCATAGTATTCCTGTATTCTCTGGCTTTTACTCTACTGTTAGTCGGATTGCGTATGTTTTGTCATAATTTGACAACCGCTATTTCACAGGATGCTCAGAATGCGCAAAATATTCAACAAAATATTGCAGATAATATTATCCGCTTACATGTCATTGCCAATAGCGATACCGAAGAAGATCAGACATTGAAATTAAAGGTGCGTGATGAAGTCCTATCCCAGATTCAGGACTCTCTGATGCAAGCGAATACCCCAGCCGTGGCCGGACATATTTTAGAGAATGAACAACAGCTGATCCACGATATTGCGGCGGCAAAAATCCGGGCAGAAGGTTATGATTACACTGTGCGCGTGGTGATGGAGCAGCGCTATTTTCCTGCCAAAACCTATGGTGATCTGACATTTCCACCGGGAACTTATCAGGCATTATGCATCGAGATCGGAGAAGCTGAGGGCAAGAATTGGTGGTGTGTCCTGTTTCCTAGTCTTTGCTTTGTAGACGAGACCACGGCAGAGGTTCCTGAGGATTCCAAGGAAAAACTGGAAAATTCCTTATCCCAGGAAGCCTATGACAGTCTGTCTAATCAAAGCACACCTGCACCTACCCACACTGCTAAACCAGAGTTCCGGTCGGCTATTTATGACTGGATCGCAGGGAAATGACAGGACGAAGGACTGGGCATGCAGAGCAGATGTACTGCAGGGCAAACAAACCGCAAGGCAAACGATCCACGGGGCAAACGTTCCGC
>JAUNIU010000094.1 GCA_030523265.1 Eubacteriales bacterium
CACAGGACAGACATAATCGGCAAACCAGACGGTTACAGAGATAACCACGAGTTATCCTTAAAAATGAGGAAAGTCAAAGTTTTATTATTTACTTATATGAATTATGCCGAATCACGGCATTCAGCACTTGTGGTCTCCCCTGTCCACCACGATATGACACCCCACACTTTCCACACGTCTCTCCAGACAATGTCGGCACTCTGCCGCCTCATCTCCGGTACATACCTTACCATCATACAGTGAATATTTATCTCTGACCCCTACCGGAGACAGATTCGGCATCACCACATTGGCGCCTGCCTCGATTCCCAGTTCGCGTCCTCGCGGATGAATCGTTGCTAACGCAGTCGTCGCCGGTAATAATAAGTCCGGCTGCATGATCCGCAATAAACTCAAAAGATACAATGTCAGTTCCAGACTTCCCTGCACTTCCCCAGCAAACGGGGTATCCTGGTGCGGAATGAATGGACCGATCCCTACCATCTCCGGCTGTAGTTCCCGGATAAATAAAAAATCCTCCGCTAAGTGTTCCGCTGTCTGATAAGGACTGCCCACCATGAAACCACATCCCGTCTGGTATCCGATTTCTTTCAGATCCCGCAGGCACTGTTTCCGACGGCTTAGAGACAGTTCTGACGGGTGTAACCTCCGATAATGCGTATCTGTCGCTGTCTCATGCCGCAATAAATACCGATCCGCACCTGCCGCAAAAAAACGTTCATAACTTGCCCTGTCTTTTTCCCCGATGGATAATGTGATGGCACAATCTGGATGTGCCGCCCGTATTCGTTTCACCAAATCTACGATGCGATCATCCGTATAATAGGGATCTTCGCCTCCCTGCAATACAAAGGTACGAAAGCCCAATTTTTCACCTTCGCGGCAACATGCCATAATTTCCTCTTCGCTTAAACGATACCGCTCCGCATGGGTATTGCTTCTGCGAATACCACAGTAATAACAGTCATTTTTGCAATAATTGGTAAACTCGATCAGTCCACGAATAAATATATTTTTGCCATAATGACGGTCAGCGATGGCTCTGGCTTTCCCTCTGGCATACTCCCGCAATTCCTCACAGTTTGCCCGGATCAACGCTGCTAACCTCTCTCTGTCAGGAATTTGCTGCTGTTCTAACTGATCGATAAGGTATTTTCCTTCCTCCAACGACAAACCATTCCCGTGACGCTGCACATCCACCGTTTCCGTCAAGACAGTCTCCTGTCGATGCATGCTTTCTGCTTTTATCTGTCCCATTTTCTGGTCATCTCCCTCACAAAATCGTGCCTCCCCCTGCCACCAGACTGCCGTCATACAATACCAACGCCTGTCCCGGTGTCACGGCTCTCTGCGCTTCCGGGAAAGTACACTCATACAAATCTTCCTCCACACGACGCACCATACAGGGGGAACCCGCATGATTATAACGAATCTTTCCCAAATATGTCTTTTCCTCCGAGAAATCCGGTTCTGACATAAAATTCATCTGGTGAATGTACACTTTTTCGGACAGATTGTCTTCCAATTTTCCGATCACGATCTCGTTGGTGTCCGGTTTAATTTTCACCACAAATGCCGGATACCCCAGTGCCAGATTTAATCCTTTCCTCTGCCCCACCGTATAATGAATGATACCGCGATGTCTCCCGATCACATGCCCTTCGGTATCAACGAAATTGCCGGGTTCTGATCTCACTCCAGTGGTTTTTTCGATATAGGATGCATAATCTCCATCCGGCACAAAGCAGATCTCCATACTGTCCGGTTTCTTTGCCACAGGCAGTCCCGCTTCCTCTGCGATCTCCCGGATACGGTCTTTCTCATATGCTCCCACCGGCATCAACGTTCTGGCTAATTGCTCCTGGGTCAGATTATACAAAGCATAGGTCTGGTCCTTTTTGGCTGTCACCGAATTTTCAATAGCATACCGTCCCGTTTCCAGATGACGGATTCTCGCATAATGTCCCGTCGCAATATAATCCGCTCCAATCTCCAGACTGCGCTTCAGCAGAGACTCCCACTTCACGTAGCGGTTACAGGCAATACACGGATTGGGTGTGCGACCCGCCTGATACTCCCGGATGAAATAATCTATGACATTTTCCTGAAACTCCTTCTTAAAATTCATCACATAATACGGAATATCCAGCACATTTGCCACCCGCCTGGCATCATCCACAGCACTGAGACCGCAGCAGCCGCCTTCCTGCTCCACGGCCGCCTGTTCCTCGTCCTGCCAGATCTGCATGGTCACGCCGATTACACGATATCCCTGCTCCTTTAACAAATATGCTGCCACAGAAGAATCCACTCCACCCGACATACCCACTACTACCGTTTTTTGTTCACGCATACTCTATCCTTTCTCCACATTATTCCAATTTCTAAAAAAATCAGCCCGAAAGCTGATTTTTTCAAGATTCTATGTAACGATTCCGAATCCAAAAGCCACAGACAGCTTACTTCGCTAACTCCAGCATTCTGGTAAGAGGTACATTCGCTTTTACCCTTAGTTCTTCCTCCATCTCCACCACAGGTTCCAGCGTCTGTAGTGCCTGTAATACCTTATCCACCGTAATCTTTTTCATATTCGGACAGAACTGACGGTGACCCACGGAATAAAATTTTTTCTGTGGATTCTTCAATTCCAGTTCATAGAAAACGCCCATCTCGGTACAAATAATATATTCCTTGGCATCCGTCTGATTGGCATAATCCAGAATCTCAGAGGTACTACCAATGAAATCCGACAATTCCAGCACATCTCCGGTACACTCTGGATGTGTCAGCACCAAAGCATCTGGATGCACTTCTTTGGCTTTCAAAAGTTCTTCCTTATGAATACTGGTATGTACATGACAAAAACCGTCGTTAAATATGAAATGCTTCTCTGGCAGTTTCCCGGCGATATAACGTCCCAGATTCTCATCCGGCACAAAGAAAATATCCCGGTTTGGCAGTGCCTGCACTACCCGCAGTGCATTGGAACTGGTGACACACACATCCGAATGCGCCTTGATCTCTGCCGTGGAATTTACATAACACACCACTGCCACATCCGGATATTCCTGACGCACTTGCGCGATCCGGTCGATATCCAGCATATGCGCCATCGGACAATCTGCATATTCATCTGCCATGATCACCCGCTTGTCCGGATTGAGGATCTTAGCACTTTCGCCCATAAACGATACACCACAAAACAGAATATTCTGCTCCGTCACCTGTGTCGCCTTCTTTGCGAGAAAATAGGAATCCCCCACCAGATCTGCCAACGCCTGTACTTCACCATCTACATAATAATGCGCCAATATCACTACATCTTTCTCTTTCTTTAAGCGCAGGATCTCTTCTTGTATGTTCTTCGCCATGTTTTTGCTCCTTTTCTAACGCTCCCAGTCGTCAATACCTTTGAATTATATGCTACTACATTCCTGTTTGTCAATGTTCACTTTACCTTGCGTTTCCGCATTTTGTAGGATTACAATGCATGTGTTGCAACTGAATAATTCAAAAGCAGAGATACTGCCTTTTGTATTATATTTTAGTCACCACAACAAAAAACGAAAGGAGTTCTCTGCTATGGCTACTATAACACAAGATATGAGGTATCGTCTATCCCCGATTCTAAAAAGCAAACTATAAAAGCTTTTGAAAATTGCTAAGAATATACCAATTCCTGCAACAGAGAGGGCATGGTTAAAATTCAACCATGCCCTCTTTATTTAACATATATGATAGATAACCACGAGTTATCGCTTCCCAAAATATGGAAAGCCAGTTCATATGACAGGTATGATGCCCTCCGGCATACCGCATAACATCCGATACCCATAGTACCACAATGTAATCGCCAGCAAGATGACTGCCATACGGATTCCCCAGACCGGGCGTTTCCGTATCCAGTACCGATACCACAGCAGATACCCCAGATATGGTATCCACAAGAAAATCAACGGATGGAGATTCCATGCCCTATGCCATTGAAACGTGAATACATAAAACGCAGATCTGGTGAGTCCACAGGCAGGACAGGGAATGTGGAACAGATAGGCAATGGGACATACCGTATGAAACACAGACTGGGTAACGATAATATAACAAAGCATACACAGGATCGCTTTCCGCATCTGATATATCTCTTTCCATAACAGACCACATGCCTCCTGTGTCCGCTTTTTGATTTCCCGCATATTTCCTATTTCCTTTTCTGTCAGATCCAATAATTATAGGTGGCTGTCATGCCGATCAGGTTGATGGCAATCCCCAGATAAAACAGTGGACGATTCCATTTCACAAACCACTCCGTCTGCGGTTTCCAAAGCATCAGTGCATAAAACATATATGGCAACAAATCCAGCAGATAGCGGTCTCCAAACTGCCAGCCACCCAACGTCTTATGACAGCAGATAAACAGCACATGAAGGATAGCCAACACAGGCACCATGATTAAGGCAGGTAATTGCTCTTTTCTCTTATACATCAACGCATATCCCCATGCTACGATCACGGTGATAAATAACGGTATCATTAACCAAAATGCCATACCATCCGATGTAAAAAAGGTCAGTGCACCGCCATCTTCCCCTTTGACTGGCAGCCGTACCAGATGTCTTAAATTTTCTGCCAGATAGGACAGATGAAACTGTCCGGTTTTCGTTCTGGTAAATTCCGGCAGATAATTGTGACCAAATTCTGTGATATTACCAAACCGACAATAATTTAAGATCATATAACTCAGCGCAATGATACCTGTAGCGATACACCAGTTCCACTTTTGGGACACCATCTGCAGTAGAGTTCCCTTTGGATTTTGCTGTTTCCAGCCTTTCCACAGGATATAGATCAGCAGCGGCAAATACAAAATCACCATTGGCCGGCATCCCACAGCACATGCCCAAAATGCCAGTGAGAAACCACCCCTGCCACGCACAGCATAGTACAATGACATCAAAGACAGGGTAAAACACATATTCTGCGCGATAAACCATACATAACCATTCATCGTCACAAACAGCAACCCGGAAGCCAGATACAGAAAAAGTACAAAAAATTCCACATGCTCCTTTTCGCCGCCCAGCGTCTTATATAATTTCACTGCATAGATCGCACCTGCCACCATGACGATCCAGGCAATCCAATGATCCGGTGTATGCTCTCCCATCAACAGGGCGAAAGGAAGCAGCACATAGGACGGAAACGGCGGGAAACTGACATAATATTTGTCCTGATAAATCGCCAGCTCCAACCATTCATAATTCTTCCCCAGATCCAGCCTGCCCTGTAACCAGGAACATGCCTGTAACGTATACGAATTATAGGGGTTATCTTTCCATGGCCACAACCCCGTAAATGCCGCAACGACCCAACATACCATCAAGATCACGATAGGTATAATCACATAATCCCAATCCCACTTTTTTGATTTGTTCATAATTATCTCCCTCTTTTCTGCAAGACGACCCCTGCCGCCCTGCCTTTCTTAATCACACTACATTATCGCCTGTCCCTGCAAGTACCACATATGGAAAAACACTGCCAATATTCCAAATGCTATGAATAGCACTCTTTTCCCAGCCTTCCCCAGCCCAGATGCCACGATCAGATAGAGGGGCAGACAACTCATCATATACCGCGGACCACTGATCATCCATCCATGCAGATACGTCACAAATATGTATGCCCCGCTCAGGGCAACATATGAAGTGCGTACCTTTTGATGTAAACCATAAAATAATAACAGCATTGCCCCAAAATACAGAAGAATCTGCGCCCAGTAAATAAACACGCCCAAATAAGGGTACTGAATCCCCATGCTATAGTGCTGGGTAAGATTTTCCGCAATCCAGTGAGAGGTATTATACCATGGCTCCGCCGCCTGAAAATCAATAAATGCATTCCATCTTCCATAGATGACCTGATTCATCGCCAGATAAAGCAAAGTCCCCACCGGGATCAGACAGACACCTGCCGCAGTCCATGTCCGATGTTCCTTTGCACGAAACCGCAGACAGATCTCATACACTGCCGGTACCAATAGTACGATTCCCTGGGAACGGCTTAACGCCGCCAGCATTCCTACGATGCCCACCACGATCCACCGCTCCTTGCGGATATAATATAAGCAGATCGCCGTCAGCATGATAAACAGACTCTCGGTATAGGCGCCGATCATGAAAAATCCCACCGGGAATAGTTGTAGCAAAAAGAAGCCCTCCCATGCACAGGTACTGTCATATTCCATCTCCAACAGCCGGAAGAAATACACACTTCCCACTGCCAGACACAGATTGGATACCAGCACACCCGCCATAACATAATTTCTGCAAAAGAGATACACCACCTTCATCAGCATCGGATACAGCGGGAAGAATACAATCTCATTGGCATTGTCCCCCGTGGCATGATACCAATGCTTTGCAATGTTCACATAGTGCGGAATATCCCCGGCTTCCTCCCATCTATGATACAGATCCATCGCAAACCCGGAGACACTCTGATCCCCCGCCAACCGCCAGACCACATACGCAATATACATTATAACCCAATGAATGAGTACCGCCAACAGGGCGATTGACACATTTTTCACCCATGGTGCGCTTCCACCATTCCATGTTCCTTTGTTTTCCTTTTGTTTCATTACTATTCTCCACTATCAAACTTATTTATAACACTATACACCTAACACTATAATAACAGATGCGCCATTTAAAATCACCAATATACTCAGAATGCAAAGATACCCTGCACTCCCCAGCCATTTCCAGATTGGTTTCATTGCGTCCTTGCACTTTTGATACCACACAGCAGATCCATTCGATAACAGCAGACGCAGCACCAGACTCATCACCATCCAGACCAGGGAACACCGAAACGGCAGAAATAACAAATAGCTGCCCGGCAATGCCAGACTGATATACAAACCGTTTTCCGCTTCTTTCTCTTCCACAAATAACTGCAGGATCTGGTATATATTCCAATACGTTATCACTCCAAACACCATGGAAAGATACCAGTTAAGCGGATACCGGTCCTGTAACAGCAAAGGATGCTCTGCCCAGATCGTCCCCAGATCCAACAGCGACGTCCCATTGACCTTCGTCGTATAATAAATACCGCATATCAACAACTCTACCAGACCGATCCCCCCGATCCGGGGCAGCCATTTTCTCAATTCCTCTTCCTTTTTTATCCATCCCATCTCCGACAAAAACCGAAGCAACAACACCACGATCAACACAATCATCATCGCTCCGCCAATGGTACCGATCCATTCACCCATAATACTCTCCTTTTCTTATACTTCAATGCCACGTATAGTAAACTGCAATTCTAAAGGTCCAGACACATCTATCCTATATTCCGGATGTACCCTGGCACCCCAGCTATCATCGCCACCGACTCCCATCTGCGCTTTGGCAACACGCAGAATCGTATGATGTACACGGGGCAATTCATAGGCATGTCTGGCATATTCCATTTCGTGCGGAGTATATGGCAGCGCAGATGCACTTAACCGATCCCCTGTGACCATTAAGCCCCTGCCATCCGCATCCGTGACTTTGATATAGCGTACTTCTTCCTTATTGCCACACTCCTGCGGCACCAGATATCTTGCCATATTGTCCTGTACCAGATTGTGATAAATCCCTAACTTGCCCCCATGTTTCCGGTCCGCGTAGGTCTCCTCCGGTCCCAGACCATACCACTCCACATGATCCAGATCCGCATCCAGTGTAAATAACATACCAAACTCCGGCATATCTCCTAATTCTTTCACCGGATCATAGCATAAGCGAACATCGATCCGGCCATCTCCATATACCGTATAGGTCACCGAACAATGGCTCACCGGATTGGTTGGCATCCGATAGGTATAGGTGATCTGAAAAGAATCTTCCTTCTGTACCATTTCAGGAACACCCCGCGCCCGGAAATCCTCTGTCCAGTGATCCATATACAGGCTGGCGATCTTCCATTGTGCGTATCGTTGTTCCATCCGGTAACCATTATCATTCGCCGTAGGCGCCCGCCAAAAATTAGGTCTGGGAATCACAGACAAATACTCTCTACCATGATACCGATACGATACCGGACCTCCGGCACCATAGGAAAACAGCACTTCAAAATCTGTCCCTCGGACTCCCACATTCTGAGACCCCCGTATCACTTCCACTGGCAATGTTTTATCCGCTTTACTATTCTCTTTACTATCTTCTCTTGTGTCCCTTTTTTCGACTATATAGGCATATTGTCCAAAGGCGATCTCATGTCCCTGTTTGCACCATAGCGTATCCTCCCAGATCTGAAAAGAAACTATCACCAGATATTCCCCAGATACTGTCTCGTCCCACCGCGGCATCGGATAATCCCGTTCCTCCAGAGGCGGGACTGCCGTGTCCAATTCCACACTTTGCTGCAAAACACCGTCTATATAGAGAGAAACCTTGCATTGAAATTCCTTTGTATCAGTAAACAGATGTTTATTGATCACATGGATGTTCTGACGGTCCATCTGCACACTGATATTTTGATAGTTATATTTCACTTCCTGCATCTTAGGCGATGGCATACGGTCATCAGCATATACGATACCATTGCCACTAAATGCCCCATCCGACGGACGATCTCCCAGATCCCCTCCATATGCCTGATAAGGTCTCCCATACCGATCTACCGCATCCAGGGACTGATCGATATAATCCCAGATAAATCCACCCTGATAACTTGGATCCGTATCGGCCAGCTCCGTATACTTGTGTAATGCACCACAGGAATTTCCCATGGCATGCGAATACTCACAACAGATAAATGGTTTGCTGCGGTCATGTGCCAGAAACTCCTGAATCATTTCCACGGATGGATACATCTGACTCTCGATATCCGAAGTCTCCGGATACCTGCGGTCATGGAAAATGCCTTCATAATGTACCAAACGGTCCGGGTCCAGACGATGAAAGAGATCGGTCATGTGCTGAATCACGATGCCTCCATAGGATTCATTTCCACAGGACCAGATCAGTATTGA
Source organism: Eubacteriales bacterium (assembly GCA_030523265.1). Taxonomy (GTDB): domain Bacteria; phylum Bacillota; class Clostridia; order Lachnospirales; family Lachnospiraceae; genus Butyribacter. The sequence goes on from JAUNIU010000094.1 coordinate 9,029, forward strand.
CGGATGATTCTTGTCTCTCTGGTAGCAGGAATTGACCCGGTCCAGCAGCATCGGTTCCCACTTCGTGTCATCCCCTGGAATAATCCGTTCGATATGTCCGGCAGCCTCCGGTCTGCCCCAGGTTCCATGGGTCTCCATATTATTTTCCGCCAACAGATAGATTCCATAGCGGTCACACAGATCATAGATCCGCACATCATCCGGATAATGACTGGTACGAATCGCATTGATATTATTCTGCTTCATTGTCCGAATATCCTGCAAGATCTCCTGATCCGATACAGTTCTGCCAGTATGGGAGCTAAATTCATGCCGGTTCACCCCCTTAAAGACGATTCGTTTACCATTCAGACACATGATCCCATCGATCCGTTCAAAGCGCCGAAATCCCACCTGCTGTTCCACATACTCTATGGTCTCTCCGGCTTCGTTACGCAATTCCAGACGGAGCAGATACAGATGCGGATGCTCCGCACTCCACAGGCGCGGTGCCTTTACCGGATACGCTAAATGTGTCTCCTGGGACAAGGGTTCTTCTGCAGCAAATACCGGGGTAAGCGCTTTCTGTCCTCCACTGCATTCTACAACTGTCGTATCGTTTTCCCACAAAGATACCGCCACACTGCCTGTCCCCTGATTCGTCAGCATGTCCAAAGACAGCACGGCATCCTGATACGCATCATCTAACAATGTCCGCACCTTGAGATCTTCCAAATGTATCTCCGGCACGATGTAAAGATATACCGAACGAAAGATACCGGAAAAACGAAAGAAATCCTGATCCTCACACCAACTTCCCGTGGTCCACTTAAACACCTGCACCGCTAATTTGTTTTCCCCTGCCTGTACATATGGTGTAATATCAAATTCGCTGGGGTCAAAACTATTCTCGAAATATCCCACGTAATGTCCATTGAGCCATACGGCCGCCCCGCTTTCCACTCCCTGAAACGAAAGGCGCAATTCCTGTCCCACATATTCCTCCGGCAATGTAAAATACTTCAC
>JAUNIU010000329.1 GCA_030523265.1 Eubacteriales bacterium
TAGAGATGAGCAAAATACTCAAATAGAAATGTGAGATTTGGCGGTTAGCAGGATTTGTTTATAAACATAGATGTTTTAGGGCATAGCAAAGCTAACGTAAGTCCAAAACTTACGAAGATTATACGGTATGGGGTGGGTGTAGATCATGCAATCCGTTTTCTTGCTTTCAGCTTACGGTAGGACTGGCTGGAATGCGTAGTGATTGCTGCAATCGCAACTGCCAGCAAACTGATATGTGCAAGTGTATTTAAGTTTGCAACAGAGTTTTTATTCCTAACCCACATTCGTTCCTGTCCGGTATTTTTGAAACGGGAATTGTACCGTTCGCATTCTGTGCGGAGAGAATAAGTGCTTTTAAAGTATTTACTGTTTCTATCAATAGAAAGTCTTAAATCATCAGGAATGGTTATGTATTTTGTGCAGCCACGATGCTTTTTGCCATTATAAAAGTTCTTATGATGACAAGGGCATTCATCATTTTTGGATGATTTTAGAGGACAACAGAATTTCTGACGGGTGCGACCGTGGTCAGAAAATTTACCGTCCTTCCACATGGCAAGACCGGCTTCACAGATAGGATTTCCCTGTGGAAGAAGCTTTGGATTCTTTGTATTGCGTACATTCAGGGGGATGATACACTCACCCTGATAAAGAGTATGTACCTGATTGTAGATATTTTTAACATCATAGCCTTTATCAGCAAGAAAGGTACATTCGGTTATGGGCAGAAATGCATGGGTATCAGCAAGAATATCCAAAGCAACGGAAGAATCATGGACGTCAGCAGTTGTTGTGATTTCATAAACAGGAAGTCCGGAAATGCAATCTACAAGTACATGGTTTTTGTAGCCCCAGTAGAATTCATAGTTCTTTTCATTTGACTGGTTAGAGGCGGTGTGAACACCAAGTTTACAGTCTTGATCCGCTTTGGGTTGGTTGTCAGGTTTAAATTTGTTAGACAGAAACGATTTCGGATTATTTTGTGAGGTATTAGCAGCAACCGGGGTGGAATCAAGTCCGATAAAAGAAGAGTCTATGATTCCCTGCTCCGAAAGAATGAGTACCTGGGACTTCATGATATCGGAAAGTACAGAGTGATCAAAGTTTTTAAGGAAACGGTCAAAAGTCCAGTAAGATGGAAGTGGAACAGTAATATCAAAACCGCAGTAATGGGCGATGAGTAGATTATTGTTGAGGTAATCAACAAGTTCCGTAACCATGGAAAAACCTTCGCATTTCATGACAATAAAGGAACAGATCATGGAATGGTTTGAAAAGCCTTTACGTCCGTTGGACGGATACTCTGGAACGGAAGATAAATCCAGATTCAGAAAAAGTGAGTCATAAAATTTGGCAACAGGCTGGGAAGTAAAAAGTCGGATATCTTCAATAATTTCTTGACGGTAGATAGCAATCAGCTCCTTTCTGGGAAATTGATTTTGACAACTTAATTATACCATTTGGAGCTGATTGTTACTATAAATTTTGAGTGATAAAGAGGTATGCCATGCCTCGCAAACCCGCATAAATACTGAATAGGCGGAGTTTTGCTCATGGCTA
>JAUNIU010000095.1 GCA_030523265.1 Eubacteriales bacterium
AAAATATACCGCAGTATGGAGACAAATTGCAGAGCGGTTTCGGGACTATTCCGATTATCTGATCTTTGAATCGGTCAATGAGGTGGGATTTGACGATTTGATGCAATCGGAGGGGTGTGAGTTATTAAATGAGATTAATCAGACCTTCGTGGATCTGATTCGTTCCAGTGGAGGAAACAATGCGAAACGGCATCTCCTGATCGGTGGGTACTGGACCGATATTTCTGCCACCAGCAGAGGATATTTCCATATGCCAGATGATCCGGAAAACCGTTGTATTTTGTCGCTGCATTATTACACACCGTGGGATTTTTGTACTACCGATATCAGGAAAGTATGGGGCAGTGCGGCGGATGGTGAAGAGATGCAGGAAAAACTGGATATTGTCAAGGAATCTTTTATTGATCAGGGAATCCCTGTGATTATTGGTGAATTTGGCGTTGGATTTGGTACAGAGGCAGAGAGCCGGATCCGTTTTTGCGGTCATTTGGTATCCCGTTGTAAGGCAATGGGGATTCCGTGCTTTTATTGGGATAATGGAGAGGAATTTGACCGAAGCAAATTGGCATGGCGCACAGAAGGACTTTCCGAAGCTATGCTTCAGGCTGCCGGAGTGAAACCGGGCGGTTCTGCTACTTTAGCACCATCGGAACCAGCCGCATCAGGAAAGCCATCCGTAAAACCTTCGGCAAAGCCGACACCAACCATCCAACCGACTGCAACTGTGAAAGCTACGGAGAATCCTGTCAGTACAGCATCGGCGTCTCCTGGGGCGAAAAAAGGTGCTATACCGAAAGAGGGAGATACCATCCGCAAAGCTACAGGCATCTATCAGATCACAAAGCAATCCGGGAAAAGCATCGGTACGGTTACATATAAGAGAGCGGTCACGAAAGGAATAAAGACGCTGACGATTCCAAATACGATTACCATCCAGGGCGTTTCCTATCAGGTAACTGCTGTCGGTAAGAATGCATGTAAAGGATGCAAGAAATTAAAGAAAGTTACCGTGGGAAGCAATGTAAAGAAAATGGGGGCTTATGCTTTCAAAGGTTGTAAACAGCTAAAAACCATTCGCATCAATACGGCGTCCTTGAAATCCGTCGGAAAGAAGGCATTTTATGGGATCCGAAAAAAAGCAGTGGTCTATGTTCCGGCGAATCAAAAGAAAATATTACAGAAACGGTTAAAAATAAAAGGAACCTACAAAAAACAGATGAGGCTGAACTATAATAAGCTTACTGTGCAGCAGGGAATTACCAATAAGGCACTGGATACCTTGCAAGTCATCGGCACCGCGAAGAAAGTCAAGTGGAGTTCTGCCAACAAGAAAGTTGCTATGGTGAGTTCCCGTGGTCTGGTGCGGGGAGTGGCTGCCGGAACTACTACCGTGACTGCCAAAGCAGCCGGAAAGAAACTGCGCTGTAAGGTTATGGTAAAGAAGACAGAATCGGTGGCAGAGCCACGTGTGACACTGCCATCTTCACCGGCCCCATCCAGCAAACCGGCATCCAGTCCCTCCAGTGAACCGGTACCGAATCCATCTGCAGTGCCAACTTCCAAACCAACTGTGGTACCAACGGAAGTTCCAATCTCTGTACCGTCATCTACACCTGTAGAAACAGAGTCACCCGCGTGGACGCCATTGCCATTATTTACCAGTGAACCGCCTGTTTCCATGGAGAAAAATGAAGAAGACGTGGCAGCGTTAGAGGCAATCGTGGGTCAATACCCAGATAGTGGGATTTCCGATGACTTGGATGATTGGCAATATGGTTGGGATGAGGATGGACGCCTGATATCGATTAACTGGGGAAATGTAGAGATGGATGGAATATTGGAAATCCGTGGATTGTCAGCCCTGCAAATGTTTATCTGTGACAGAGGAGGTATCGCCGGGTTAAAGATAATGGATTGTGATTCCCTGAGTACGGTATCCTGCAGTTACAATGTCACTTTGAAACGATTGGAATTGACCAATACACCATCCATTACTTCTCTGGATTGTTCAAATTGTGTAAATCTGACAGAAGTGCTGATCGCAGATAAAACAAACATACAGTCTCTTTGGGCTGGAAATACGAGTAGCATGGAATGGGATTATTCCAAATATCCAAATCTGGAAACACTGTATTGTATTAGTGGGAATCTGACACAACTGGATATTTCCTCCAACCAGAAGTTGAAGAATGTGTACTGCCAAAAAAATCAGATCAGCAGCATTATACTGCCGGAAGGAATAGAATACATTAACTGCGGGAGCAATGCGCTGACCAGTCTGGACACAAGCCGGGCAGTGAATTTGCGGGAAATAGATTGTGGAGATAATGCGTTATCCAGTGTGGATTTTAGTAAAAATACGCAATTAGAATCCGTTGCCGTGCATAACAACCAGTTGACGCGGTTGGACTTTGCGGGATTTATGAAATTAAAAAAATTGTTCTGCAGTAACAATCGATTGACGGAGCTGGTAGTAGATTCCTGCACATCGCTAAAAATATTGTCTTGTTATGGTAATTTGCTGACAGAGTTGGATTGCAGTTGGTGTACTGCTTTGAATAATGTTAATTGCGAGGATAACTGCCTGACCAAACTGGATTTAACTGGGACCACTTCTTTGGATACGTTGTATTGTTCTAACAATCAATTAGAGGAGCTGGGATTGCATAAAATGGCCGATTTAGAGTTATTATACTGCTCTGCCAACCAACTGACCCGGTTAGATGTCTGCAATTGGAGACTGGTATCGTTGGATTGTTCGGATAATCCACTGGTTTCACTGGAAATCAGCGGGTGTACAGAATTGAGGTACCTAAATTTTTATCACACGGATATTGTGTCTTTGGATGTGACAGAATTTAAAAATTTGAAAACCGTGTATTGTGACGCGGTTGATATACTGATCGGATGGCAGGATGCGCCAAGGGATGCCGGGGATGTCAGTGCATTGGAATCTCTGATTCAGCAGATTCGGGATACTTATGCAGAGTCCGGTGATGTGGATCTGCAATCCCAAGTTGATGTAAATTATCAGGTGAGTCCGCAGTATGAATGGACGGATGGAAAACTGACGGGTATTGATTGGGAAGGTTGTTCTCTGACGGGGACATTGGATATCAGCAGCCTTAAGCATCTGGGAGAGTTTAACTGCAGCAACAATGCATTAGAGCAGTTAGACATTAGCGGATGCAGTGAACTCTGGCATCTGGATTGCAGACAAAACCGGCTTACGGAAATTGATGCTTCCCAGAATCCTATCCTGGCTTTGATCCAGTGTGATGAGGGAGTGCAGATCATCTCTGCGGAGTCGGAAGGGAACGACTCTGGTGACGGAGTAATGATCCACATAGAATAAGACCAGGATGTATATAATCCTTGGGGATGAATGGACACAAATATGTGGTGTCGCTGATTGGTGTGCGGCACCACATATTATATTTTAAATGCGATTTGGGAAAAAATGGGTGAGATCAAATATATGGAAATGCAGTGGAAAAGTTAGTTGACAATAGTACGAAATCGTACTATAATCCCAATATGTTTCCTGCGTGAACTCATGCATGCCGGCTATATTGTGTCGGAGCGTCACAAATAGTTCTGATGACAGCCGAAAAATTGTTCTGGTGAATTTTCCGGTGTCTTATCGTTTACGCTCTGGAAAGGAGGATATTATGGCAGATCGTATAAGAGAAGAGATGCAGCGATTTAATTATTTGGCAAACGAAATTGATGCGGCATATCACGAGGCAGCATTAAAGATTGGTTTGTCTGATAGTGTCATGTTGATACTTTATACAATTTATTATAGTGGGGGTACGTGTCTGCTAAGCGATGTCACATACCTGTCCGGTGTCAGTAAGCAGACCATCAATTCGGCACTTCGTAAGTTAGAGCAGGAATGTATTTTGTATTTGGAAGCCTATCAAGGCAGGAAGAAAAAGATATGTCTGACCGATAAGGGGAAAGCTCTGGCAAAGGATACGGTGCTCCGGGTGATCAATATTGAAAACGATATTTTTGCTTCCTGGACAGAAGCCGAGCGTTCTCTTTATATCGAACTTACCAGAAGGTATCTTTCTTCCTTCAAAGAAAAAATTAAGGAGTTATGATGATGAAAACGAATATACAATTATCCGATCATTTCACATATAAAAAATTATTGCGGTTTACGCTGCCATCGATTGTAATGATGATTTTTACTTCTATTTATGGTGTGGTGGATGGATTTTTTGTTTCAAATTTTGTGGGCAAGACACCTTTTGCGGCGGTGAATTTCATTATGCCGTTTTTGATGATTCTGGGTGCTGTGGGATTTATGTTTGGTACCGGGGGTAGCGCATTGATTGCCAAAACCATGGGCATGGGGGATCCGCAAAAGGCGAAGCGTTTATTTTCCCTGTTTGTATATGTGGCGGCGGTCTGCGGTATTGTTCTTGCTATCCTTGGCAGTGTTTTCATCCGTCCGGTTGCGACACTTCTCGGTGCGGAAGGTGCAATGCTGGAGAATTGTGTGATCTATGGAAGGGTGATTCTGCTGGCATTACCGGCTTATATTCTGCAATATGCGTTTCAGAGTTTCTTTGTCACAGCAGGCAAACCGCAGTTGGGATTGGCGGTTACAGTAGCCGCAGGCGTCACTAATATGCTGTTGGATGCTTTTTTTGTGGCAGTGTTGGAATGGGGTCTCGCTGGTGCTGCTGCGGCAACTGCGCTGAGCCAGTGTGTGGGCGGCCTGATTCCGCTGCTCTATTTTGTACGACCGAATACCAGCCTTTTGCGTCTGACGAAAACGAAACTGGATGGAAGGGCATTGGTAAAGGCTTGTACAAATGGTTCTTCGGAACTGATGTCCAATATTTCCATGTCGATTGTCAGTATGCTTTATAATGGGCAGTTGATCAAATATGCCGGGGAGAATGGCGTCGCTGCATATGGGGTGTTAATGTATGTCAATATGATATTTCTGGCTGCTTTTATTGGCTATTCTGTGGGGACTGCTCCCGTGATCGGGTACCACTTTGGTGCCGAAAACCATAGTGAATTAAGAAATCTGCTGAAAAAAAGTCTGATTATTATTGGGACTTTTGCGGTAGTCATGCTGATTGCTGCGGAATGTCTGGCAAAACCATTAGCTACTGTATTCGTCGGGTATGATGCGGAACTACTCGCGCTGACATTGCATGGTTTTCTGATCTATTCCTTTTCCTTTTTGTTTGCTGGAATCGCAATTTATGGTTCGTCCTTCTTCACTGCCCTTAATAATGGTCTGGTGTCAGCTTTGATTTCCTTTTTGCGGACACTGGTGTTTCAGATTGCGGCGGTTCTGATTTTCCCTTTGATTTGGGGGATCGACGGGATCTGGATATCCATTGTGGTGGCAGAAATGATGGCTGCCATCGTCACATCTCTGTTTCTGCTGGGTTTGCGAAAAAAATATCACTATTAATCATTCGCAAAATTGTAGACAATCTGGATGCGGTGGTCATCGTAAATATAGATCATATGTATCATTTCCACGACGGTCTCCCGATCCAGTTCATCGATCCTGCCGGTTTCCAATAAACGTTTCAGCCATTGGTTCCCGGCAGGTTTTTCCGTTTTTGCGGAAAGAGATAGCGTCTTGATCTGGTTTTCCAGAGAAGCAATCCTCTGGTCATAGTTTTCTTTATACCGTATATATTCATCCTTTGTGATAAGATTCTCTAAATAATCGTCATAGGCGCATTCCTTTTTATGACTGAGTTTGCAGATTTCATGTTCCAAAGGAGCGGTATTCGATTTCCTGCAGGTATCTGCGGTATCTTGCCTTTGTAACTCCTCCACTGCAATTTTGTGAAGGTCGTCTGTGGAAGCCAGAATAGCATTACAATCTTTGCGAATGATTTCCTCCAGAGTTTTTTGTTCAATATCATGAGCACTGCAATGGTCCGCGCCATAGCGATGGTAGCTGCCGCAGACAAAGGTCACGGTTCCCCGGCGGTTGACTTTCACCATCGCTCTGCCGCAATTTCCACACTTTAGAAAACCGGCAAACATATGGATGTTTTGTTGCAGACTCACTTGTCTTGTGCCCCGCGTGAGAAGGGTCTGGACTTTGTCAAAGGTGACTGGGTCTATGATGGCTTCATGGGTGTTTGGCACAACGATCCATTTATCTTCTGGAAGAGGGATGGCTTTGTGTTTGCATATCTGCCGGAATGCTTTATTTTGAACCATACTTCCGGTGTAGATGCGGTTTCGGAGAATGTTTCGGACGCTGGAATAGGTCCAATAAGTGGTGTTCTCCAGACGTTTGCAGTTTTTGTAGTTTAGTCCGCATTGTTTCTTGTATTCAGAGGGACAGGGGATGCCCTCGGCATTAAGCATCTTGGCAATGGTGTTTTGTCCTTTTCCGGCGATATACAGAGCAAAGATTTTTTGTACAACTGCGGCGGCTGGCTCGTCAATGACAAGCTGATTATGGTCTGTTTCTGATTTCTTATAACCATAGCAGGCGAATGCGCCGATGAATTGTCCCGCACGCTGTTTACTCCGAAAGGTGGACCGGACTTTCTTGCTGATATCCTTTGGATAGAAACCGTTGAACATATTTTTGATGTCGATCATCATATCCTCGGAAGTATCCAGGTCAAAGAAATGTTTGTCGATGCCGTCGTCAATGGCGATAAAACGGACTTTATGGGCGGGGAAATAGTCTTGTACCAGTTCTGTGACCTTTGGCATATTTCGTCCTAAGCGGGACAGATCTTTTACGATGACCACAGAGATTACCCCTGCCTCAATGTCCAAACACAAGGATCGGAATGCAGGTCTGTCAAAATGTGTCCCGGTGTATCCATCGTCGATGTAGAACCGGACGTCGCTGTATCCCTCCAATTTTTTCGCATATTCCTGCAGTAACATCCGTTGGTTGGTGACACTTAAGCTTTCTGCCTTATCTCCGTCCTCGCGGCTTAGTCGGATATATAGAGCGATCTGATGGTGGGAAGATTGGTGTTCCTGTGGTGATAAGCGGGTGTTTGACATGATATTTCCTCCTGTGCTATTATTCTATGCGTAGAGGGACAGGGGTTAGAACATCCCTGGGAAGACTTGCATCAAAGTATCCATCTGGATATTTCGGGAGAGGAAGCGAGAGAAAATGAAAAAGATACCACCGATATTATTATGTTTTTGTCCGTACATTCTGTTGGTCACCCTGTTGGTTGCTATCAGCAGAATTGACGAAGAGACAGCAGTGGATTCCGTGATTGGGATTCCTGTTATTATTTTGGGCATAATCTTTCTATTAAATGTCATCAATGCCATTGTGATGTGCAGACAGCAGGAATCTCCGCGGACGGTTGCGTTCTGGAATTTGATTATCAAACTGGTTCATATCCCCTTTTATGGTATCATATTTACTGTAGGAATCATCAGCGGTCTTTTGGGGTTGATCCCAGTTCCATTTATGATTTTTATCGGTATGGGTATTGTGATTTGCCTGGTGATCATGGACTATATGGTGTTATTGTCCTCAACGGTTTATGGGATTGCTGCCGTATGGGGCGGTCGCAAACATGATATTTTATCCAAGAAGGAAGCCATCGGATATATTGTGATGCATTTTATCTTTTGTCTGGATGTGGTTGCGGCGGTTCTGATCTATGTGAAGATGAGAAGGGCAACCGCAGTGTCATGGGATAACGTGTGATAATCATTGGGAATTATGTTGATTTTGTAAATGTCTGCGTATAATCATGCGCAGACATTCTTTGATGGTGCATTGATGCTGATACTGGCGCGTGACGGTCCAGGAGGTGGCTTTTTTCTTTGCCATATTCTGATGCCTCTGCTGAGAAAATATTTGTTATCATTCTATGCAGGGGATGGCAGAGGATAGAACATGCAGGACATACTCTGCCATCACGGCGGCTTGTGGAATTTACAACAACCGCCTCTCTCCCCACGCTGCATCAAAGGATAATGCAATTTTGGGTTCCTGTGTGTCTACACAGTAGATCGGAAGTTCTTTTTCACTGATAACGTTGCCTGCCAAGGTGGTGGTGGTTTGCATCATTTTTTTCTGACTATAAATGATAGCCATGCCTGCGATGAAAATCACAGCCAGAGTAAAAAGTCCGGTTTTGATAAAGGAACTGATTTTTTCCACTTCCTCATTGATATGTAAGTCAGAAGGTTTCATACACATGATTCTTTCCTTGAAAATAATTTGTTATTCTATATGTATGAGAAAAAAATAGTTCTATGTTTCTAATCAAATTAGAAACATAGAAATTTTTTTATTTTTTGTTTCATACTTAATCTCGGTTCCAAAAATTGCATTTCTCCGCTGTTGTTTATCAGACGGTTCGTGCTGTGCCTGTTTTTGTGGGCAGTTAATTTGCTGTAATGCATCAAAAAAGGTTCCAGACGTTTCACTTGCTCCTCTGGAGAGAGTGTCACAAAGGCATGCAAAGGCTCCTCGTAGGAGATCTGGGCCACCTGTTCGTCAAAGGGACAGGTTGTCCGATCTGGATCAGTGTCATATATGGTCTTGAGATTATTCTTTTGCAAAAAGTCCAGATAATGTAAAAACCGTTGCTCGTGTCCGATTTGGATCTGTGCAAAATCAGTGTGTTCATAACAATCGATATTAGTCTCCGGAGTGATATCCTTTATCATCATATGAGGGATATTATGATAAGTAGTCAATTCTTTGATTCTGGCATCAGATACGAAAATATAACATGGAGTTCCCGCCAGGATAGCGGCAATGTTTCCGTGGATACGGCTTCCAAAGGATAGATCCTTTTGGGCTAGATATTGAAGCCAGCTAGGCACATTCACAAAACTCTGTGCCTTATCCTGCATATATATTTCATGTGTCGCCTCGATGGGAAAATGTTTTGGTCTTTTGGAAGTAAAATCACTTCGATAAGGCATACCGAGATACATGCGGTATATTTCGTCGAGTACCTGTGGAACATAGGTATGATCCGGTATCTGTTGTCTGCTTCTTTCCATGAAATTGTGGAATTTCTGCGGTAACGATATTTTGGAATTGATGCTGACGGAGGAATCTGGTGTTAAGCCTTTTGCTTCGGGGATGGGCAGATTCTTTCCATATAAAAACATGGAAGGACATCCGATCACAGTAAAATCCCGTTCCTCTTGGAATCCCAATGACTTTAAATATTCAGCTGTTATCTCGCCACGGACACCAAGGAGGTTTGATTTCTTTAGAACGGCTTTGATAAATTTCACGGTTGCCTGATTTAAGTTCTGATCGCTCTCGGAATCGTGGTTTTGTGTTTGTGTGCCGACACCGGTGACAATAACCGGGATGCGAAGTTTCCCAATGAAGTCTGTCAGTTTGTTTAGTTCATCCACAAAAGAGCGTCGAAAAGCATTGGCAAGAGGAATCACGAAATAATCATAGGTTTGATTAATTCGATCAATGTCTTTGGCTGAAAAATAGCGATTGGTGGTTACGGTATCGATGGTGGTGTCTTCTGTTTTCAAAGTGCGGAAGATACTGTAAGGAAAAAGCATATTGCCGATATTAGTGCCAATCATATTCATGGTTAATACTTCAAAAGGAGAGGTGTTGCTAATGGGAGACATGCCTGCTCGCATAATAATCTTAGTCATGATATTTTACCTCATTTCTGGTTTGATTTGGATTATCGTTATCTGATAGTATACTTCATTTTTCTGGTAAATTGAATTAATTATTTATTAAGATAATACATGATAAACACAATGATGTACATATATTTATTTTTTGCATTATTTCATATTATTCATACTTATATTATATGATAT
>JAUNIU010000096.1 GCA_030523265.1 Eubacteriales bacterium
GCTTCAAACAGACTTCCGAGGCGCATTTGATCGAAACGATGTAAAGCAAAGACCTTCTATCAAGCCTAGTTGTCTGGCAGGGAATCTGCAATTCCAGCCGGATTTCCTTGTGCAAGTTTCTGACAAGACACCCAGGGCAGACCTAATCGGCAAACCAGACGGTTGAAACGATAACCACGAGTTATCCATTTGTAAAAATGGGATATTCATAATGCTTTTTTACTTGTATTTCCAGTGTTTTTCAACTATACTATATATAAGTATGTTTTATGGGGGAGGCAAATATTTTGTTAAATGATGGATCTAAATTAATTGCAATCTGTTCTGCGGATAACTGCGCAGAATATAATAACAAATTTTTAGTAGCCTTAAATGAAGAAGCAAAAAAGTTTCCATTTAAGATCATTTTTTTTACTTGCTTTAGTTCCTTGTATCAATTAGAAAAACATGACTTAGGAGAAAGCTATATCTTCCAGCTGCTAAATCATGATATGCTGGATGGCATTATCATGCTGGCTGAGACGATTAAAAATGATAAAATACGTCAAAACATTGCCAGACAAGCATTGGATCGGAACATTCCGGTGGTTTCCATTGAGCATCCCCTGGAAGGTTGCTATAACATTGTCTATGAATACAATGCATCCATCAAACGGCTGATACAGCATTTAATTGATGACCATCATTACACCAGAATCAACTTTCTGGCGGGAATCAAGGGTAATAGTTTTTCCGAAGAACGATTACAAATATACCGGGAAGTTTTGACAGAACATAATATCCCGATTGAAGAGGAACGCATTGGATATGGTGAATTTTGGGCGGGTCCTACCAAGGTTGTGCTGGACCAGTTTTTAAAGAGCAGTCTCCCATTTCCGGAAGCCATTGTCTGCGCCAATGACACAATGGCAATCACTACCATACACTATCTGATGGATGCCGGCTATCGCATTCCAGAAGATGTGGCGGTCACCGGATTTGATGGGATCGAGGAGGCACTGGAACATGTTCCTCCGATTACCACGATACAGTATAACTATGGACAAACTGCACATCAGGCATATCAGATATTAATGGATGTTTTTGAAGGCAAAACTCCGCCAGCAACATCCTGCATCCAGTCACAGATCGTATATGGAAATACCTGTGGCTGTCAGACTAACATACGGAAATCATATAACAATCTAACCAGACATTTGTATGAACGACTGGATGCACAACACCAGTTTAACGAAGTACAGATCGCCATGGCAGCGGATCTGACTGACAATAATAGTTTTCAGGATATCTTTAATAAACTGATGCGCTATGAAAACACATTTGGCGCCACCCGGTACTGGCTCTGCATCGTGGATGATTTCTTGAATGAGACAGAAGAATTATCCGATATTCTCTCCGATAATATGCTGATGCGAAGCAGTTACTCCAATCATATGGATATGATGCTCGCCAATATTGACGGACAGTGGCAGGGTATGGCAGATTTTAACACCTCCGATCTGCTGCCACATCTGGATCAACTCTTAGAGGAAAATGATAATTTAATGTTTATGCCTTTGCATGTACTGGAACATACCATTGGTTATGTTGCCATTGTCTACGATCCTGCCAAGGTCAACATGGCATTTCTCTATCAGTTGCTAATGAATATCAGCAACGCTCTGGAGACCACAAAAATCCGTCAGCGGCAACAAAACATTATCATGTCTTTGGAGACGAAATATATTCATGATCCTATGACAGGTCTTCATAACCGCCGTGGTTTCTATCAAAAGAGCCAGCCGCTCTATGAGCAGTGTATCGAAGCACAACAACCAATTTTAGTGGCTTCTGTCGATTTAAATGGTTTAAAATATATTAACGATACCTACGGACATGCCGATGGAGATATCGCCATCTCCACAGTAGGGCATGCCTTGGCAAAAACCATCTCCGAACACTCCACCTGTGCCCGGTTTGGCGGAGATGAATTTGTGGCGGCCTGTCAAATCAAAGATCCAGAAGAGGCAGATCAGTTCCGGCAGACCATTCAGGATTATCTGGATAACTTTAATGCCAACTCCGGTAAGCCATATGAAGTCAGTGCCAGTATCGGTATCGTCCATGCGGTTCCGAATCCAGAAGTCACTCTGGATGATTTTATCAAATATGCAGACGAAAAGATGTATGAGGAAAAAGCCAAACATCATCTCCGACGCAAAGACTGACCTGGAGGTATTCCATGAATATCGTGCTCTATCAATGGAAAGCATATCAGTATAAACATGTATGTGAGACACTACAACAGTTAGGACATCAGGTAACCGAATATTCTGTTCCGATATCCAATCCGGAAGAAGATCCTGATTATGTTGATGTATTAACCCGGTATTTGTCTGAACATACCTGTGACTGTGTGTTTTCCATTAATTATTTTCCGGTTCTTTCCCAGGCCTGTATGGAAACAAACCTTCCCTATATTTGCTGGACCTGTGACAGCCCTCTGATTGCTATGCACCACACCTCTATATTTCATGCGTGCAATTATATTTTTGTATTTGACAAAATGGATTATCTATACTTTCAAACCCTGGGAGTAAAACATCTGTTTTACCTACCGCTGGGAACTACTGTAGAAGCCATAGCCGATCACTCCTATGCAGAATACAGACCGGAATATGCCGTTTCTTTCATTGGCAGCCTTTATGAAAAAAACACCTATGACCAGATCGCCGACACCCTTCCGCCCTATCTAAAAGGATATCTGGACTGTGCCTTGGAAGCCCAGATGCAGATATCCGGCGGTAATATGCTGTACCAGCTTCTGACCCAGGATATCTGCGATGCACTGGAGGGTATCTGCGATTATCACAAATCCGAAGCTTCTTTCAGCGATCTGCAATTACTATTTGCCAATACCGTCTTGGGATTTAAGGCAGCTTCCCTAAACCGTACCCGCTCCTTACATGAATTGTCCAAGGCACTGTTGCCGTGCCGTGGAAAAGAACTGCTGTCCGAAGACGGGGTACACCTGTTTACCAACTACGAACCCGGACCGGACGGACTGAATGAACAGTTGCCGCTGGTGCATTTTCACGGACCCGTGGATTATCAGAGAGAAATGCCGGAGATTTTTCGGAAAAGTCAGATCAACTTAAATTTTACCATACCGAATATCCAGACAGGACTGCCACTGCGCATCTGGGATATCATGGGTGCCGGAGGCTTCCTGCTGACCAACCAACAGGCTGAGATACCAGAACTGTTACAGCCGGGCACAGATCTGGAAACCTTTTCCTCCACCGCAGAATTAGTTGACAAATGTAAGTTTTATCTGACACATGAGGAGCGCAGAAGAAAAATTGCCGAACATGGGCGTAAAACCGTACAGCAAAATTATACCTGCAGACACCAACTGAAACAGTTGATGGAACAGATGAAACAATATATATAACAATAGAAAGGAATCCT
Source organism: Eubacteriales bacterium (assembly GCA_030523265.1). Classification (GTDB taxonomy): domain Bacteria; phylum Bacillota; class Clostridia; order Lachnospirales; family Lachnospiraceae; genus Butyribacter. Next base: position 3,451 of record JAUNIU010000096.1, read on the forward strand.
ATCATGACATTATATACTGACATCAGACAAGAAAACGAAGAATATCAAGAGCGATTTACATTAGCCGCTAACCGGGTCCGGGAGATTCCAGACGAAGCCGCCGGTCTTTCCTTTGGAGCCGACTATTTCCGGCAAACAGCTTCCTTTCTGTCCAAAATATTGGACATATATAATCTCACCGTCCAGGGACAAATCACGCATCTGTCCCTGAAAGAGCTACAACAACAAAACCATGCGCTATATTGTGATATCCTGCCGGAGCATTACGCCCGGAGTTATGCCAACCCTGACTATGCTGTAGAAAAACTGGGGCCAGATTATGGTCCCCTGTTGTGTACACTGTACGCGGAACTGCGGGGCGACATTGTCTATGCCTTTGAACAAAGACTCTTTTATCTTACCACGACAATGGAACTGTATCTGGAAATCTATGCCATGATCTGTGAGGGAGATCATACGGTTGAGGGGGTACGTTCTGCGATCTATTATCACTGCTTTGATTACAGTGACGTCACCATAGCAGACCGTACCAGAGCACTATTAGATCCCGGCGCAGACTTTATTACCAGTCTGATTCTCCACTCCGATCTCGAAGATCTGCGCTATCTCTATTACTTCGGAGAATATGTATCGGATAATGAATACCGAACAGCCGAATATCTAAATACCCTGCCGCTATCCAAGATTCAGGATATGGCGCGTACCTTTACCGAAGGGTACCGCAAGGGATTTGAAGTATATCAGATCGACTTAAGCCGGAAAAAGACAGTCAATATCCGCTATGCCCTGGGTTTTGAACGAATCATCCGGGAAGCCATCCGGCAATTCGACGCCATGGGATTACAAACCTGCATCTACCGTGCCGGAGTCAGTCTGGTACATCGTTCTGCCAGAGGAAAAATCGGATTTTATGGCGGAGCTGCCAACAAACAATATGACTATGACCACCGTATGGATGATGCGCTCATCTTTGATAAGGCATATGCGGACCGCCGCTTAAGCGAACAACGGTTAGCCTATGAACAAATGAAAGAACATGCCTCCGAATATGCCGGACCTGCCGTGATGGAAACTTTTGGAGAAACCCCATTTACCCCCATCGAGAAACACACTACTCCGCAATACGACGCAAAACAGCAGAAACAACGCATTGATTACCAGGCAGCTTCTTCTCTCCTGACCAACGAATTTATCCCGGGAGATGAGATCAGTTTTACCATCATCGCTTATCCGGTACCGGAGATCGGACCAAAGTATCCTGAGATTTTCCATGATACCATCCGGGTCAACACATTAGACACCTCTGTATATCAAGACATCCAGACCAAACTTATCGATGCACTGGATCAGGGTACCCATGTCACAGTCACAGGACGCGGAGAAAATCAGACGGATATCACCATCGCACTGACACCGATGACGGATCCTGCCCATCAGACCCGGTTTGAAAACTGTCTGGCAGATGTGAACATTCCTCTGGGGGAAGTCTTTACTTCTCCCCAGTTAAAGGGAACCAACGGTATTCTCCATGTCACCAAAAGCTTTTTAAATGGACTGACTTTTAAAAATATCCGGCTGACTTTCCGAGATGGTGTCATCGTAGATTATGACTGTGATAACTATGAAGATCCGGAGAAAAACAAAAAATATATCCGGGATAATTTATTGTTCCAGCACCCGACTTTACCGATGGGAGAATTTGCCATCGGCACCAATACCACAGCGTATGCTATGGGGCAGAAATACCGGATTTCACATCTATTACCGATCCTGATCGAAGAAAAAACAGGACCTCACTTTGCCATTGGCGATACCTGTTTCTCCCACGAGGAAGAGATGCGCACCTATAATCCAGATGGCAAAGAAATGATCGCAAAAGAAAATGAGTATTCCCGCCTGCGGGATACGGACAGTACCAAAGCATATTTTAACTGTCACACGGATATCACTATCCCCTATCATGAACTGGGAGACATCATTGTCCACCGGGAAGATGGCGCACAGATCACTCTCTTACGGGATGGACGTTTCGTGTTGCCTGGCACAGAAAAACTCAATGACCCTCTAAACTCCTGAGATCTGTTCCGTCTCCTCCAACACAGAAGTACAATGTGGACATCTGGTGGCATCCACGGCTATCTCGCTCTTGCAATACGGACAAGTCCTGGTAGTCACCTCTTCCACTGTCTCTGCCTTGCGCATAAGCCTGGCAGATGCAGTATTCATAGTCTTAATGATAATGAAGATAATCAGCGCCATAATCAGAAAATTGATTACCTCGGTGATAAAACGTCCGTAATATAACGTAGCTTCCCCAAATAATTTTACATGAAGCTGATCGAAATTCATACCTCCAAAGATACCAAGAATAGGATTGATGATATCATTAACCAGAGAAGATACGATACTGGTAAAAGCACCTCCGATAATGATACCAACCGCCATATCCATCACATTGCCACGGCTGATAAACTCTTTAAATTCCATGATAAATTTTTTCAATTTTATCCTTCCTTTCTATCCTCATTTGCGAAAAAGTGTAAAAAGTATACGGATGATCTAGCACCGATCAACAGAACGAATCACTTTTTCTCCGTGATAACAACACCATGCTTCTCCCATTGATCCAAGATTGTTGCCCGCCGCTGTGCTCCCAGCATGACAGCATAGCGAACCAGCAGAAATAGCGGAACATAGATCACCAAGCCGATCGCAAGCAGAAGCAGCGTTCCCCATCCGATCCCAAATGACTGTATATCATCTACTACGATCCCCCCAATGATAATGATATAAAAAACACCCACACCACCAACCATATACGGTGCTTTGGCATCCTCACGCCGGACCTTCGCAATAAACTCCTGCGTGGTCATGGCGGCCTTCTTCTTTTTGCTGCGTCGTTTATTGATTCTCTGAAAACGTTTTACCAATGCTTTTTGTATTTCCGTATCGGCAGACGGATACGAGTTCCCATTTACATCTATCAAATGAAATTCAAATTCCCGGTCCACCAATTTCGGCTTGCGTATCGATCCCGTATCCCGATACCGCATCACCGAACGAACGATCAAATATCCTGCGATATATGCCACATCTCCCACAAGAAACGGAAAGACCGGCACCAGAATATTCCGGTCCCCAATCAGGAATACCATTGCTACGTCAGCTGCTACAAAAAGAACCCATACCAATACATAATATATCATGTTGGATCCCTTTTTGGAGTGAAAAACCAGTGGTCCCACCAAATATTTGAATAAAACAGCCAGAACAAAACCAACCAGTATCCCTCCCACCAATGGCAGGAAGTCAGATTGCATATGCACCAGATCGGTTCCAGGCTTATCTGGAAACAGTATACTCAGTAATAATGCAAATCCTAAACATAATGCAATGGAATAGAGTTTCTCCGGTATCAACCGTATCTGTGTACGAATATCATAATCTTCAAAATAGTCTTTGCAGAATTTCTCCACATCAGATCCTATCACAGCATTCACCGGTTTCCCATCCGCCTCTGCTGTCATTAACAGATCTAACAAATTCATCATCTTGTCTGCCTTGACCTTGTCATGAATACCATTCATATCCGAATACAATTCCGCTTTCTCAAAGATTCGCCGATACTCTCCACTCAGCCGCTCTCCCATCGATGTATAATCAATCATGCCCGTCTAACCCCCTTTCTCTCCGGTGCCCTGTCATCCCCGAATAAGATTCGCTCTGCGCTATCGGTGACCTGTCGGTAATTTTTCTTAAAATCCTCTAAATACTGCTTTCCCGGCAAGGTGATCGTATAATACTTCCGTATCGGACCCAGCGGAGATTTTGCCTTGCGGCAATGGATGTACCCCTTCTTATCCAGTCTGGTTAAAACCGGATATAATGTTCCCTCTCTCAACTCCTCAAAGCCTGCTGTTTCTAACTGCGCTAAAATTTCATAGCCATAGGTTTCCCCTTTTGCGATAACACCCAGCACACATCCCTCAAGTATGCCTTTCATCAATTGTGTATCACTCATATAATAACCCCCTTTCTCTACTTTATTGCGTTTCCGTATTTTTAGTTTTGAACTATTTTTCATGGGAAAAGGCTATGCTGCTTATAGCAGCATGTGCAATATTTCCACATCACCATTTGTGATGTGGACTTTTCACACCAGTTTATGCAAAATCCGGAAACGCAAGCTACTTTGTATTGTCAAGTAGTATAAGCATATTATAGCGTGACTACTTTGTATTGTCAAGTAGCGTTTGTATCAAATTGTTATTTTCCATGGGATAGGATATAATAAAAAAATAATAGATACTATGATAAAAGGGGATTAACAAATGAACCATATGGATTTTATGCAAGAAGCTCTAAACGAAGCATATACTGGTATCCGTGCCGGTGACGGCGGTCCTTTTGGCTCTGTGATTGTGAAAGATGGACAAATCATCGGACGCGGTCACAACCGTGTCCTGCTCTGCCAGGATCCCACCTGCCATGGGGAAATGGAGGCTATACGGGATGCCTGCAAACATCTGGGTACCCATGATCTGTCCGGCTGTGAACTCTATACCACGGCAGAACCATGTCCAATGTGTCTGGGGGGTATTCTCTGGGCAAACATACGAAAAGTACACTATGGATGTAACCGTACCGATACAGACAGCATCGGTTTTCGCGATGATACCTTTTATGATTACTTGGCAGGAAAGTCCGATTTGTTGGACATCACAGAATGCGATCGGGAGAATTGTCTGACGCTTTTCCAGGAATATGCGGATAATAAGAGGAATCAAAGATACTGATTCACTTTATCCATTCCAGCAAACTAAATTTTCTTCGTTTCCGTATCTTTCGTTTTGAACTATTTTTCATGGGAAAAGGCCATGCTGCTATAAGCAGTATTTCCACATCCCAGTTTGTGATGTGGACTTTTCACACCAGTTCAGCCAAAATGCGGAAACGCAAGAAATTGGGGGATAGGCTTAATCCGGCAGGATTCTCCCTTTCTCCAGATTCGGCTGGATGAAGTTTTCTTTTGCATATTCCCACAATGAGGCAGATCCCTCTGCCGTCTGCTCGTTACGTTTCATGATCTGATGGAGGTGTACCCCATGCTCTACCCATGACTTGCCATCCGTCGCAGCATTTAACATCAATGGCTGTATATGATCCATGGTACGGGCAAATTTTGCTTCTTCCGTTTCTCTAGCCTCAAACTCCTCCCATAGATCACGCATATATTTCCCCTGATCCTCCGGCAGCATACCAAAGAGTTTATCTGCCGCCTGTTCTTCCCGTTCCCTCTGGGATTGTTTCTCTTCCTCATCATATGCATATGTATCTCCCGCATAGATTTCTACCAGATCATGAATAAGCAATAAACTGATCGTGCGCAACACATCGATTTTCTCATTCGCATATTCACTCAATAATAACGTCATAACAGCCATATGCCAGGCATGCTCTGCATCATTTTCCTTGCGTTCTCCTCCCGTGAGATACGTCTGCCTGCCAATGAATTTTTCCCGATCTATTTCGCGACAAAAAGCAAACTGTTTTTCTAATCGTTCCTGTGCATTCTGTTCCATCGTAACTTCACACTCCTTCTCTGTGCTACATGGTTTCATCGTATATGAAAGCCATATTCCTGTTCTTCCGTTGGTATATCCTTACGTTCCAATCTGTCGATGGCAATATAGGCACTTTGATTCAAAATCTTTAACATCTCATTAATCTGATCCGACGTTCCCTGTGCTTCCATCAGCACTGTGCCATCCCACTCATTATGCACCCAGCCCGTGACACCACAGCCATCCGCTGCATACTTTGCCCGGTAGCGGAATCCTACCCCCTGGACACGTCCGGCAAAGGTAATTCTCTGTCTAATTTTCATAATTACACTTATCCCCATTCCGAAGCGTAAGCGACGGGGCGACGAGAAATTTACGAAGGTAATTTCTCGTCTGCCATCCGAAGCTAATTGTGACGCTCCGGCACAATTAGCCGTGTAAAAATAAGCTATCAAGCCTATTTTTACACTTATCTCCATTCCCCGCTGACAATTTCCTTTGCGTACATTATATCCCCGCTTTCTTTCCTTGTAAAGCATCACAGACAGCACACGCTGCCAAAGCCGCCACACTTCCGTCCGCCACAGCGGTGGTCAACTGACGTACCTGTTTGCTTCGGCAATCCCCTGCCACAAAAACACCGGGAATATTGGTTTGACAATCCTCCCCGGCTATCACATAACCC
>JAUNIU010000001.1:0-17566 GCA_030523265.1 Eubacteriales bacterium
CGAGCAGAGAGTCTCCCGGCGTCCAAAACAAATTCAACATCGCCGTAAATATCAACATAAACAAAATGGGACGCAATCCCCGGATGATGAACTTAAAGGGAACTTTGGACAATTTGACAATCAGTCCAAAAAACAGGACTGTAATCAGAAATCCCGTAAACTGCCGAAATAAAAATAATGAAATTATATATGCTAAGGTTCCCACCACCTTAACTCTCGGATCAAGTCGGTGAATTGGTGAATCCGCTTTATAATATTGTCCAATTGTGATATCTCGTATCATTTCTTCTCACACTTTCTGTATACTGCTTCCGAAAATATCTCCATGAAACGCATAAAGACCTATTCCTGTATCCAGTCTAAAATGGCATCTACACTTTCCTGCACGGTGATACCATCGGTCCGCAGTCCCTCGGTTTCCTTTGACAGCCGATGCAATAATGCCGTGGATTGCGGTACATCCAGTCCGATCTGCCGTAATTCATCCTCATACTGAAACACCTGTCGCGGAGTGCCATCCAGAACAATCTGTCCCGCATTCATCACCAGGATACGATCCGCATATTTCGCCACATCATCCATGCTGTGCGATACCAATATAATAGTAATCTGTTTCTCCCGGTGAATCCCCGCCAGCAATTCTAAAATCTCGTCTCTGCCGGCAGGGTCCAGTCCCGCCATAGGTTCATCCAGTATCAGTATCTCCGGCTCCATCGCCAACACGCCGGCAATGGCCACACGCCGCTTCTGTCCACCGGACAATGCCAGCGGAGACACATCCAATAGATCGTCACCGATCCCCACTTGTTTCAACGCCTGAAAGGAACGCAATTCCACATCTAACTGATCTAATCCAAGATTTTTAGGTCCAAATTCCACATCTGCGATCACAGATGTTTCAAACAACTGATGCTCCGGGTATTGAAATACTAAACCTACTTTTCCCCGCAACTCTTTCAGGGAATAATCCGGATCATAAATGTCCTGTCCATTAAAGTAGATCTCCCCACTACTAACACGCTCTAAACCATTCAACAACTGTATCAATGTGGACTTTCCCGAACCACTGTGTCCTACCAGACCGATAAATTCCCCATCCCGTATCTCCAAATTTATATCACAGAGTGCCGGACATTCCTGACTGGTTCCCATACCATAAATATAATTCACATGCTGCAAATGCATCCCCATCCTGTGTCACCGTCCCTTCCGGTACTCCAATAACCACTGCGCCAATTCCTCTGCGTCCAATACATCCATCGGTACAGGAACACCCGCCGAGTGCAAACCGAATGCAATCTTGGTGATCTCCGGCACACCTAACCGCCAACGTTCCAATTCCGCAGGTTCCGCAAAAATCTGACGGGGCGTGCCTTCCAGCCGTACCTGCCCGTCACCCATCACATAGACATAATCCGCATTCACCACTTCTTCCATATAATGCGTGATCAGAATCACGGTAATTTGTTCTTCCTTATTTAGCTGATGTGCCGTTTGGAGGACAGAACGTCTTCCCTGTGGGTCCAGCATTGCTGTCGGTTCATCCAGGATAATACACTTCGGCTTCATCGCCATAATCCCCGCGATGGCAACCCGCTGTTTCTGCCCGCCGGATAAATGATTCGGCGAAGATTCCCGGTATGCATACATCCCCACACTTTTCAAACTGTTCTCCACCCGCTTCCAGATCTCTTCCGTGGGCACGCCGATATTCTCCGGTCCAAACCCCACATCTTCCTGCACGATGCCGGCAATAATCTGATTGTCCGGATTTTGAAACACCATCCCGGCTGTTTTTCTAACCGCCAATTCCTGCCCCGGATCAGAGGTATCTTTGCCATCTACATAGATTACGCCTTCTGCCGGCGTCAGGAGTGCATTTAAATGCTTTGCAAACGTGGACTTCCCCGATCCATTGGCCCCCAGTACCGCCACAAAGGAACCTGGTTTCACACGCAGGTTTATACCATCCAAAGCCCGCTTTACCTCAACCACGTTCCCTTCTGCATCACGCCTAAAATATTCAAAACTAACATCTTTTGCCTGTATCATAATCTCACCATCTTTCAATCCTCGTTCATGATGCCATGTATCGTGCGGATTGTCAACCATTTTCAAAAACCGAGATACATACAATTTTTTTGCATTTTCACAGAGATAGTGATAATATGAATAAATATTATTTTATCATCCAAATAAGAAACATGGAAAAGAGGGTACTATGAAAAAGAAATCGTCTGCCAAGGCAGGACTTAACATCATCATTGTGGGGTGTGGCAAGGTCGGTGCTACATTGACAGAACAGTTGACCAAAGAGGGACACGACATCACACTCATTGATCAGGACCCCATCAAAATACAGGACCTGACAAATCTCTATGACGTGATGGGACTGGTGGGAACCGGAGCCAGCTACAGTGTACAGATGGAGGCAGGGATCGAATCCGCTGATCTCATTATCGCAGTCACCGATTCTGACGAACTAAACCTATTATGTTGTACCGTTGCAAAGCGTGTCGGCAACTGCGCCGCCATCGCCCGTGTGCGCAATCCCGACTACAGTGATGAAATATCCTATCTGCGAGAAAAACTAGGGTTGGCTATGATTATTAATCCCGACCTCAGTGCTGCCACAGAAGCGGCGCGCGTGCTGTATCTTCCTACCGCATTGGAAATTCATTCCTTTGCCCATGGACAAGCAGAGATGGTGCAATTCAAGTTACCAGAGAATAACATATTGACCGGACAGGACATTGCCTCTCTGGGGCGTTCCGGTCTATCCAAAAACATCCTGATCTGCGCCGTAGAACGCGAAGAAGAAGTCATCATTCCATCGGGTGATTTCCAATTTGAAGCTGGGGATTTGGTTTCTTTTATCTCTTCCCAGGTGGATGCCCGTATTTTCCTCAAAAAGATCGGACTACAAACAAACCAGGTGCGCGACACTATGATTGTAGGCGGTGGAAAAACAGCCTATTATCTTGCCAAGCGTCTGTTAGCCATCGGTGTGGACGTAAAGATAATCGAACAGAACCGTGCACGCTGTGAAGAACTCAGTATCTTGCTGCCGGAAGCCATCATTATTAACGGCGATGGTACGGATATAGAACTCCTCAAAGAAGAGGGGATCAAGTATACACAGTCCTTTGTGCCTCTAACTGGTATTGATGAAGAAAACATCATGCTGACGCTGCATGCACAACAAGTTTCCAATGCAAAAGTGGTCACTAAGATTAACCGATTTAATTTTAAGGGCATCATCAATCAATTGGATTTAGGAAGTGTAGTTTATCCAAGATATATTACCTCCGAGGCAATCATTGCCTATGTACGCGCAAGACATGCCTCCATCGGCAGTAACATCGAAACATTATATCACCTGTTTGATTCCCGCGCTGAGGCCATCGAATTTCATGTACGGGAAACCTCCGGTGTCACCGGAATCCCTTTGATGGAACTGCACCTCAAGAAAAATTTATTGGTGGCGGCAATCATACGGCAGGGACGCATTATCATCCCTACCGGAACCGATACCATCGAGATAAACGATACCGTTGTAATCGTCACAACGCACACTGGTTTCGGTGATCTGCAGGATATCTTGGCATAGGGGGATATGAAACGTGAATAATTCAGTGATTCGGTATATATTAGGTTATATTTTAAGGATTGAGGCAATCCTATTGCTCTTACCCACTTTCGTAGCTGTCCTCTATCAGGAGCAATCCGGTTTTTGGTATCTATTTGTTGCTATCATCTGTATCGTTTTGGGGACAATACTATCCTGGCGTAAACCACAAGACTTTATCTTTTATCTCAAAGAGGGCAGTGTCGCCACCGCACTTAGCTGGATTCTGTTAAGTATATTCGGCGCATTACCATTCTATCTAAGCGGGGCAATCCCTTCCTATACGGATGCCCTGTTTGAAACCATTTCCGGCTTTACCACCACAGGTGCCAGCATCTTAAGTGATGTAGAAGCACTGGATCATTGTCATCTGATCTGGCGCAGCTTCACGCACTGGATCGGCGGTATGGGCGTACTGGTATTCTTACTGATGATCATTCCTTTAAGTGGTGGTTCCCATATGAACCTGATGCGCGCAGAAAGCCCTGGGCCCTCTGTCAGCAAATTAAAACCAAAATTAAAAACCACCGCACGTATCTTGTATCTGATCTACCTGAGTATGACGATCCTGGAAGCACTGCTTCTGCTTGTTGGCGGCATGCCTCTTTTTGATACACTATGTACCACTTTTGGTACCGCAGGTACTGGCGGATTTGGGATCAAAAATGACAGCATAGGCAGTTACTCTCCTTATCTTCAATGGATTGTCACCATATTTATGATATTATTCAGCATTAATTTTAATGCGTATTATTATATTTTATACCGGAATTGGAGAAAAGCATTTCATATTGAAGAAATCCGTTATTATATTTTAATTATCTCCTGCGCTATCATTATTATCTTTATTAACCTGCTGCAAACCGCCACAAATATTAGTGATGCCTTTCGGCATGCCTGTTTCCAGGTGGCATCTATCATATCATCTACCGGATTTTCCACGGTGGATTTTAACACCTGGTCTGAGACCTCCCGCACGATTTTAGTAATGCTGATGTTTATTGGTGCCTGTGCCGGAAGCACTGGAGGCGGCATCAAAGTGTCACGTATCGTGATCCTCGTGAAAAGTCTTGGAAAAGAATTGGCATCCTATATCCATCCAAAACTTGTACGAAAGATTAATTTTGAAGGCAAACCGGTGGAACATGATGTAGTCAGGGCTACAAACGTTTACTTGGTCACATTCTTTTTGATCTTTTCCGCATCGGTGTTTTTAATCTCTCTGGAGGATCAAGATCTCATCACCAATTTTACTGCTGTAACTACTACTATTAATAATATTGGTCCGGGATTGGATGGTGTGGGCCCTACACAGAATTTTGGTTTTTTTAAGCCTCTGACAAAATATGTCCTGATGTTTGATATGTTGGCCGGACGTCTGGAATTGTTTCCATTACTGATTTTCTTCCATCCAACCCTTTGGCGGGAACTGTTTACCAAACGGAATAAAATCAAAAAAGAGAAAGGACAAAAACGATCTTCCGTATCAAAACGATCTTAAGAATATCTTAAATCTTTTGACACCCTTTCAATTCTTAATTTGAATATACTAAACTCACATCAAATGTAACGCACACCATCGCCAGATGGCAAGCAGGCTTGTGCCTGGCTCGTTACATTCCAGATGAAAATAAAGAATTGAAACGGAGGGTTCAAATATGAAAAAAAACACAATTCTAAAAATTGCCACATTACTATTGGCCAGCACAGTGCTGCTGGCAGCACCATCTCATACACAGGCAAAGAGCAAAAATTCCGGCAAGGTCCGGAAAGGCATAACCTGGAGTTATAGTGCCGCTAAGGATACCCTGACCATCAAAGGCAAAGGGGCTGTCACCACAGATGACCTAAAGTTAGCCACCAAAAACTCCTGGCCGGTTTCTGGTAATTCCAGCATACCAAAGTTTCACAAAATTGTTTTTGGGAATGGAATTACAAAAATTGATATTGCCTTTTTCAGCATCGAGGGAATCAAATCCATTACACTGCCAAAATCCCTCACCAGCATCACCACAAGATCTGATTTCTATAACCTGAACGGAGACTATGATCCTTGGAACACGACACTCACCAAGATTAAAGTTGCCGCAAAAAACAAGAAATTCAGAGCCAGAAATAATATTTTGTATTCCAAAAACGGAAAAACATTAGTCGTATATCCCGGCGGAAAAATAGCTACCAAGTTCAAAGTACCATCCAAAGTCACAAAAATAGCACCATATGCATTCTATGGAACGGACATCGGCACCATCACTATGGGCAATAAAGTGACCACCATTGGTAATAATGCATTTGAAAATTGTACTCTCAAAAAGGTTACATTATCCAAAAAGCTAAAGAAAATCGGCGCAAGTGCTTTTGTTGAAACTGCTTTGACGACTGTCAGCCTTCCTACTACGCTGACCTCTATTGGCAGTAGTGCCTTTTCCGGGTGTAATCTGACACAGGTCGTATTGCCAAAGAATGTTACAAGTATCGGTGGTTCTGCATTCTCCAAAAATACAGCATTATCTTCGATACAGATTAATTCCTCTTGTGAAATCGCAACCAGCGTATTTCGGAATTGCAGCAAGGTATATGATGAGAAATCAGGTTACATGGTCTATCACAAAGTACAGGTTCATCTGGGTCAGAAAATGACTGCTCCGATTGATAATTTAATCGACGGTCTGGAAAAAGTTATATACTTTACGGTAGATGCCAATAATACGAAATACTATGCGAAAGATGGCTGTTTATATACGAAACGTGGTGATACATTGTTATATACACCGGAACTTTCTAAGTACAATACCGGTACAGATAATAACACCTCACAAAGCACCACCCAGCCAAATACCAATAGTACATCCGATACCGGCAATACATCAGAAACCGACAACACACCGACGACAACAGGTGATACCTCAGACACAGGGAATACCGCAGGTACCGATGACACTGCCAAAGCGGCAGCTTAACGATAAGTTTCCTCGTTGGCGTGAAAAATAGCAAACAAAAGAATGCTTCTTAGGAATCGGATATCATAAATATTTTGTAAAGCAAAAGGGACTGTTTCAAACAAACAGTCCCTTTTACCAGGTAGAAACAAATATAATGAAAATCAAGACTAAACTTTGTATCTGTCTGCTGATATCCAGCCTTCTCTTCTGGCACCAGTGACAAACACCCCATATAACTATAGTTAATTTTACCATATTTCATCTTTTTGTCAAGTTTTTTTTGTGAAAATTGCCATGTATCACAATGGATTTTTGTGCAATATAATGGAAATCACTATTATATAAGATATCAATTTGCTTTTTCACTGGATTAAGAAAGGGTAAGTATACCATGGCAAAACATATGAAATGGAATTTAACCACGACACAGATTATTGCTTTCGGATTTTTCTGTGCCATCCTGATTGGAACGATACTTTTGTGTCTGCCGGTCTCTTCTGCCAGTGGTCAGACTACGCCTTTGATTGATTCCCTCTTTACCTCCACTACCTCGGTCTGCGTGACCGGTCTGGTAGTGGTCCAAACCTCTGCCCACTGGAGCCTGTTTGGTCAAATCGTAATCCTATGCCTGATCCAATTGGGAGGTCTGGGTATTGTCACTTTCACAACGGCCATCATGATGATAGCCGGCAAGCAGATCACCTTATATGACCGTCTTCTTTTGGAAGATGCCATGAACCTTAATACGTTAAGCGGTCTGATAAAATTTCTTAAAAAAGTATTGAAAGGCACCTTTCTGATAGAAGGAATAGGATTTATTGGCTATTCTCTTGTTTTCGTACCTGAGTTTGGTCTGGTCCATGGTCTGGGAATCTCCCTGTTTAACGCTGTCTCTGCTTTTTGCAACGCCGGAATGGATGTGATCGGTGCTGATTCCCTGTCGGCATATCTGACCAATCCCTGGGTTAATTTGGTGACAATGTTTCTCATTGTCATGGGTGGCATTGGTTTCATTGTATGGATGGATATCGCTTCACTCATACAAAACATCCTCACTAAGAAAATTCCCATTCATCATTGCCTGCAACGCTTACGTCTTCATACAAAAATCGTACTGCTCACAACAGCAGTATTGATCTTTGGCGGGGCATGCCTGATATTTCTTTTGGAATTTCACAATCCCGATACGATTGGACTGTTGCATGTTCCTCAGAAAATGCTTGCAAGCCTGTTTCAATCTGTCACCACCAGAACAGCCGGATTCCTGACCTTTTCCCAAAAAAGCATGCATCCCACCACTGTTTTGATCTGCCTGTTTCTGATGTTTATCGGCGGTTCCTCCATCGGCACTGCCGGAGGCATCAAGACCTCCACCGCCGCACTCTTATTCCTGAGCGCACGTTCCACCACCAAGGGAGATACACATGTCGTCGTCTTTCATAAAAGAATCCCCCATCAGACGATCAAAAAAGCGCTTGCCGTGACCATGGTAAGCAGTTTGGTACTGATTATTTCCACCATTCTTCTCTACGAACTAGAGGGCGGACCTCTGTTGGATACAGCCTTTGAGACCACCAGTGCCATTGCCACCGTAGGGCTTACCAGAGATTATACCGCTCACCTTCACACGCCGGGGAAACTCATCATTATCCTGTTGATGTATCTCGGCCGGATCGGTCCAATATCTATGGCGATCATATTTGGGAACCGTCAACACAAGGCACTGGTTTCCTATCCGGAGGAAGATATCACCGTCGGATAGCCCATCTATTTCCACCAAACTGTTATAAGATGCGGAAATCCCACGATATCACAGGATATCATTTCGTCATTAACAAGAAAACAATGTATATAAATTAGAATGGAGGCTATACATGAAAAAATCATTTGCCGTACTGGGACTTGGAAAATTTGGCGAGAGCATTGCAAAGGAGCTGACCGACGCTGGATGCGAAGTGCTTGCCGTGGATACCAACCGGGAACGGGTTCAGAACCTTTCAGATATCGTCACCTATGCTGTCACCGCCGATGTATGTGATACCGAAACGATGCGATCCCTGGGTATCTCCAATATGGATGCAGTGGTGGTGGCTATCACCAATAATCTGAATGCCAGCATCCTGGCTACCATATTTGCGAAAGAAGCCGGGGTTCCCTATGTGATTGCCAAATCCAATGATGAGATCCATACAAAAGTTTTGGAAAAAGTCGGTGCTGACAAGGTGATTATCCCGGAACACGAATCCGGTGTCCGCATAGCACACCGCCTGGTTTCCGGTAATGTCCTGGACTTTTTTGAACTCTCGCAACGCATCCGCATGGTGGAAATCAGCATTAAGCCGGAATGGATCGGCAAATCTCTGCGCAACCTTGATCTCCGTCAAAAACATAAAATCAATATTATTGCCATCCGCCAAAAGGGTGAAATCATTCTAAACCCCGATCCAGACGAAGAACTGGCAGAGGATATAACCATGCTGGTTATCGTAGACAAAGAAGATCTGCACCGATTATTTTAGGATTCGTACCTTTTTCCCGCTGCTTCATATTATAATACTAGGACGATCCGTTCAATATACATTATGAAATGGAGATTACCGATGAAGCTAAAAATCATTTCATGCACAACGCTAAAAAAATATTTGGGGCGAAAGGATGTACTACTTTTGGATCTAAGAGAGAAATCCGTGTATGAGAAAGCACACTATGAAGGTGCTGTATGGGCAGATTGGGAGCATCTGGAAAAGGAGATCAATCGCCTGCTTGCCACCTCTTCCCAGCAGATTCAATGGATTATCTTATACTGCGATCACGGCAATATCAGTCTGGTTTCTGCCAGAGAGCTTGCCAAGCATGGATACCAGGTAATGAGCCTCGGCGGTGGTTATGAACACTGCCATCCTGATCCATCCCCCACAGATGACAATGCAAAGTAGCTTCTCCTTGGTATACATGTCATTCCTCTTTGGTATACATGTATATTTGCAATCCGTTACTAATTGTGCTATAATTCGTCGATGGAGCCTGGTGGTCAAAGGTGATCACAGATATTTGGTCTCATTGACACCATTGACTTTTGAAACGGAATTTTAAAAAGACCACTATCATGGTGGTCTTTTTTCTATCTGTCTGACGAAATTCCCTTGCAATGACACATCAGGTAATAAAAGAGAAAGAAGGAGTAACGATGGACAAATTTGTAACCAATTTATCAAATGTACTGACAGCCATTGATGATGTGGTATGGGGTCCGGTGATGTTAGTACTATTGGTTGGTACTGGTATCTTCCTGACCATACGTACCAAAGCACTGTGTTGGAGAAATCTTCCCTATGCTCTGCGAAGTGTACTGAGTAAGGAAGCAAGACAAAAAAAGGGAGACGGCGATGTATCACCTTTCTCTGCACTGACCACCGCACTAGCTGCCACTATTGGAACCGGCAATATCGTAGGTGTGGCTACAGCTATGGTATCCGGAGGTCCTGGTGCATTGGTATGGATGTGGATCTCTGCCGCTTTCGGTCTCACTAGTAAATTCAGCGAGTGTATGTTAGCCATCAAATACCGTGAAGTAAATGAAAAGGGTGAAATGTCCGGTGGTCCCATGTACACCATGAAAAAGGCATTTAAGCATAAGAAAATCGGCGCCGTCCTGGGTTGGCTTTTCGCGCTGTTTGCTGTGATTGCTTCCTTTGGTATCGGTAATCTGACGCAGGCAAACTCCATCTCCACTGCATTGGAATCCACTTTTAAAGTCCCTGTGACTGCTACTGGTATCGTGATCACCATATTAGCACTGCTCATCATCATTGGTGGTATCAAGTCCATATCTAAGGTGTCACAGGTCGTAGTTCCACTGATGGCAGTCTTTTACATTGTGGCAGGTCTGATCGTTATCCTAGGTAATCTCCCCAATGTTCCCGCTGGTGTGGTAATGATCTTCAAGATGGCATTTTCCATCAAAGCAGTAGGTGGTGGAATGTGTGGCAGTATCGTAGCCGCCATGTCGCAGGCCATCCGGTTTGGTGTAGCCCGTGGTGTGTTTTCCAATGAGGCGGGTATGGGATCTGCCGCCATCACAGCAGCTGCCGCATCTACCAACGATCCGGTCCGCCAGGGTTATATCAATATGACTGGTACTTTCTGGGACACCATCGTCGTATGTACCATCACTGGTTTATGTATCGCCAGTTCCGGTGTATTAGGTGCCACGGAAACTGCTGCCACCGGATATTACCAGTATAAAAATACCGGAGTGGTTTCCATCGAAACTACGGCAAAAGATAAAAACACGATCACGGATTACACGCTGACCAGTCACAATAATGAGGAAGGCGAAATCGGAATCACATTAGAACCTTCGGCGGATAAAGATGCTTCCACGCTGGAATTAACATTAGACAAATCTGCTGATAACACAGAAACCAATCTTGATGGCGGCGTAAGTCCACTACCGATCGGCACCTATCATGACAGCACAGGAAATGAATACATATTTGCCAAAGATGGTTCTTATGAATACAAATCTCTGGTGGTGGGTTCCCCGCTGACCATCTTAGCATTTAAGACCGTATTAGGTGCTCCCGGCGGCTGGCTGGTATGTATCGGCATCACCTTATTTGCATTCTCTACGATCCTTGGCTGGGAATATCATGGAGAGAAAGCGTTTGAATATTTATTTGGTACACATAAGTATAATATGGTTTACCGTATCATCTTTTCCTTAATTGTATTTGTTGGTGCCACCACAACACTGCAGATCGCATGGACCTTCTCGGATATTGCAAATGCGTTGATGGCGATTCCAAATCTGATCTGTATGATCGTATTGAGTGGTGTCATAGCCGCTGAAATGAACCGCTACCAGGCAGTGATTAAAGAAGAAAAAGCGGCCAGGAAAGCTGCCAAATAGAGAACGGAGAAAATAAATTGGATAGTTTTATCTACAGCTTAAATGCCACCGTGCCCGTGTTCGCAGTGATGATCGTCGGGCATCTTCTGCGACGGCGACACATCATTGACGAACACTTTGCATCGGTAGCGAATACTTTTGTATTTAAGATCTGTCTGCCCTGTATGGTATTTCAAGATCTGGCAGATACCAATATACGCAGTAATTTTGATATCACTTATGTGGGGTTTTGCTTTTGTGCCACATTGTTATCCATCCTCGTCATCTGGATTCTGGCAAAGCGTTTTCTGCCAGACCAGAGTATGACAGGAGCATTTGTCCAGGGTTCGTACCGCAGCAGTGCAGCCATTCTGGGCATTGCTTTTATACAAAACATATATGGCACTTCCGGCATGGCACCTCTGATGATCATTGGATCTGTCCCTCTATATAATATCTTTGCCGTGATTATACTCACCTTTGAAAGTAATCAATCCAGACGTGAAGATGCCCCAAAAAACGGACAGATCAAAAATGCCTGTATCGGTGTCCTGAAAAATCCAATTATTATCGGAATCGTATTGGGATTGATCGCTTCCTATCTGAATCTGGATTTCCCACGCATGCTAGACAAGACGATAAACAATCTGGCTGTCATGGCGTCACCACTGGCACTGATCGCCATTGGCGCAACGTTTGAAGGGCGCAAGGCATTGGCAAAGATCAAGCCAACCATCGTAGCATCATCTCTGAAACTGGTGGTGCTGGCTGCAATCTTTCTGCCACTGGCAATATGGCTGGGATTTCGGGATCAAAAGCTGATCGCCATTATCATTATGCTGGCATCCCCTTGTACGCCCACTTCTTATATTATGGCAAAAAATATGGATGGAGACGATGTGCTGGCTGCCAGTATCGTGGTAACCACCACGTTGTTTTCTTCGATCACTCTGACAGGCTGGATCTTTTTGATGCGATGTCTGGAATTGATACAATAAAAGTGCTATGGATATCCCCATAGCACTCTTTTTTACATTACAATTTTCGTATTTCCTGTTCCAACTCCTCCAGCTTTTGCATGGTTTCCTTGGAAGTCTTATTGGTATATTTGACTAATAGTTTCGCCGTACGCATGGTGGTATCATTGATGGCTTCTTCCATCTGCTTCATCTCATCCTGTACCAGTTCCACCATCTTGTCTTCATATGCCTGGCGTTGCAAATTTTCCCGTTCCAATTGCCTGTTCCGTATCTTCCAGATTCCATCGATCACAAAATACGTCGCAACCAGAATCAACATCGCCAGGATCAGTCCCAAAACGATCCCATATCCGGAACCGGTAAACGCATCCCGGAACAAAATCATTGCCAATACACCTGCTACCCATACTAACCCTGCAAACGTAGTCGTCTTTTCAAATCCCATATCTACCAACCATGCCTTTCCTTCGACATTATCAACCCTCTTGACTGTCTATTCATTAATCCGTCACACGCACTATTATAAAGAAGAACTATTGAGATATTCCTCCTGCTCCGGGGTAAGCGTATCAATTTCTTTGCCCAGAAAACGCAGCTTTCTGGATGCCACTTCCATATCCACTTCCCGTGGCACATCAATCAACCGATCTGTCAGATCATTTTCATGCTCCACCAGATATTTGGCACTCAACGCCTGTATGGCGAAACTCATATCCATGATCTCCGCCGGATGACCGTCTCCTGCTGCCAGATTCACCAAACGCCCCTCTGCTAATACATAGATCCAACGTCCGGTAGGCAATTTGTAACCCATAATATTATTCCGCATCTGTGCTGTCTCTACCGCGATCTCACGCAGGCGTTTCATATCGATCTCCACATCAAAATGTCCTGCATTGCACAGGATCGCGCCTTCCTTTAACTCCAGGAAGTCTTCTTCATCGATGACTCCGGCACACCCGGTCACCGTCACAAAGAAATCTCCATACTTTGCCGCCTCTTTCATCGGCATCACTTCAAATCCATCCATCACTGCCTCAATGGCCTTCACTGGATCAATTTCCGTAATAATCACGCGTGCCCCCAGTGCTTTGGCCCGCATGGACACACCTTTGCCGCACCAGCCATAACCAGCCACTACTACGATCTTTCCGGCTACGATCAGATTCGTAGTCCGGTTAATCCCATCCCATACTGACTGACCTGTGCCATAACGATTATCAAACAGATGCTTACAGTCCGCATTATTGACCATGACCATTGGAAATTCCAATTGATCCGCTGCCGCCATCGCCTGCAAGCGGATAATACCCGTGGTAGTCTCCTCACAACCGCCAATCACGTACGGTAATTGATCTCTCTTGTCCGTATGCAGCATGTGCACCAAATCACCACCGTCGTCAATAATAATATTCGCCTGATGGGATAATACTTCTGAAATATGTGCGTTATACTCCTCATCTGTTGCATCATACCATGCATATACATTTAGTCCGGCATCCACCAATGCCGCTGCCACATCATCCTGTGTTGATAACGGGTTGCTGCCAGTAACATACATCTCGGCACCACCCGCCGCCAATACTTTACAAAGATATGCAGTCTTAGCTTCCAGATGGATGGATAAAGCAATTCGCTTCCCGGCAAAGGGCTGGTTCTGGCGAAACTCCTCTTCCAGACTACGCAACAACGGACAGTTGCGGCGCACCCACTCAATTTTATGTGCCCCGGATGGAGCTAGATTAATATCCCGAATCTGACTCATTTGAATACCTCGTTTCTTATCCTCTAATTTAATCAAAAATATCTATAATTATATCACGATAGATTCTCATAATAGTATAGGAGATATCCCTTTCAAAGTCAAATACCCCTTTGCGTTTCCGCATTTTTAGTTTTGAACTATTTTTCATGTGAAAAGGCCCTGCTGCTTATAGCAGCAGGGGCAATATGCACATAAATTGCATCCGGAAAACCAGTTTTCCGAGTGCAATTTTGTGCAATATTTCCACATCACCATTTGTGATGTGGACTTTTCACACCAACACCAGTTCATGCAAAATGCGGAAACGCAAGAAATACCCCGTCATACATGACGGGGTATTTATAATTCACATTATTTTCTGCCTGCCAGATCAATTCTGGTCAATGCCTTTTTCAATGCCAGTTCTGCACGCACCATATCGACTTCTCTTTCACCACTCTTCAAGCGGCGTTCGGCACGCAGCTTCGCCTCCTCGGCACGATGCACATCGATTTCCTCCGGCCACTCACATGCCTCAGCCAGCACAGTGACCTTATCCTTGCGGATTTCCACGAATCCATCCAGCATTGCTGCAGTGCGAACCTTGCCATCCTGATGAATCTTCAGCTCACCTGGCTCCAATATTGCCGTCAGCGGGATGTGTCCGGCAAGCACGCCGATCTCTCCCTCTGTCGTCTTCATTTCTGCCATGTCTACTGCTTCATCGAAAAAGACACGGGTCGGGGAGATGATCTGCAGGTTGAACGTTTTGTCAGCCATAGGATTCTCCTTTCTATTTTGCCTCCATACGTGCCACTACATCATCAATGTTACCGGCGTTGAGGAAATACTGCTCTGGAATATCATCATGCTTACCTTCCAGAATCTCCTGGAATCCACGGATGGTCTCACTGACCGGCACATACTGTCCCGGCAGGCCGGTAAACTGCTCTGCAACATGGAACGGCTGAGACAGGAATCTCTGAATCTTACGCGCTCTGTTTACGACTACCTTATCCTCCTCAGACAACTCGTCCATACCCAGGATCGCAATAATATCCTGTAATTCCTTATATTTCTGCAAAATCTCCTGTACGCCACGCGCCACCTGATAATGCTCCTCGCCAACAATATGCGGATCCAGGATACGGGAAGTAGACTCTAACGGATCCACTGCCGGATAGATACCCAGCTCAGAGATCGCACGGGAAAGTACGGTGGTGGCATCCAAATGGGCAAATGTATTCGCCGGAGCAGGGTCTGTCAAGTCATCTGCCGGTACATATACCGCCTGTACCGATGTGATAGATCCCTTCTTCGTCGAAGTGATACGCTCCTGCAATGCACCCATCTCTGTCTGCAATGTCGGCTGATAACCTACGGCACTTGGCATACGTCCCAACAGCGCAGACACCTCGGAACCTGCCTGCGTAAAACGGAAAATGTTATCAATGAACAACAGCACATCCTTACCGGAACGATCACGGAAGTTCTCTGCCATCGTCAAACCTGTCAAACCTACTCTCATACGTGCTCCAGGCGGCTCGTTCATCTGACCGAATACCATGGTGGTCTTGTCAATAACACCGGATTCAATCATTTCATAATACAGATCGTTACCCTCACGGGTGCGCTCTCCTACACCTGTAAACACGGAATATCCACCATGCTCTTGGGCAATATTTGTAATCAACTCCTGGATTAATACGGTCTTACCTACACCGGCACCGCCGAACAAACCGATCTTACCACCCTTTTGATAAGGGCAAAGCAGATCTACGACCTTGATACCTGTCTCCAGAATCTCTGTCTCTGTGGACTGCTCCTCAAAGGTCGGTGCCTTTCTGTGAATCGGATCATACTGTACTCCGGTCGGCGCCGGTTTCTCATCAATAGGCTCTCCCAACACATTAAACATACGTCCCAGTGTTGCTTCGCCCACCGGTACAGAGATCGGTCCACCCGTCGCATGGGCCTCCATTCCACGGACTAATCCATCGGTAGGTCCCATGGCGATACAGCGAACAGTATCATCCCCCAGATGTTGTGCCACTTCCACCACCAGCTTGCCATCGTCCTTCAATGGGATATTGATCGCCTCATTGATCTCCGGCAGCTTGCCTTCCGGGAATTTAATATCGATAACGGCACTGACAATCTGCGTCAGCTTACCAATATTTTGTTCTGCCATCTTTTCCTCCATTCCGAAGCGTTTACGTAAAGGGCTGCCTGCAATTTACTTGCTATGCAATCAAAGGAATCCAAGACGCTTCTACTCCAATTCCCGTTCCAAAAATTTAATAAAGATTTTTGAATCATCCCTTTTTATTTACTTTTCTCCCTTATGAAATCATGAATCTATCATCCATGATCCTATCACACCCACGCAAAACATGTTTGCAGGGCTAATCATCATGATATTGCGGATGCTCCCGCTATAATCTCGGTCAATTCCTGCGTAATAGACGCCTGACGCGCTCTGTTATACTTCAGGGACAGATCACTGATCATCTCCTCCGCATTGCTGGTGGCACTGTCCATTGCCTGCATACGCGCCCCATTCTCACTGGCATGAGACTCCACTAACCCTCCATATATCAGACTATTGATATACTTTGGTACAATAGCATTTAATGCTTCCTCTGCCTCCGGCTCATAATTCATTAATGTGATCCGGTCAATCGGATCCATCTCCACATCCTCAGACTCCGAAGCAATATCTTCTGCATCGATCGGAAGCAATTTCACCAGTGTCGGGATCTGAACCATCGTATTCTTGAAAATCGTATAAACCAGATAGATCTCACCGATCTCTCCGCGAACAAACTGATCCAATACTTCTTTTCCCATGCTTGCCGCATCGCTGTAAATCGGTTCATTGATCGCCTCAGAATAGTCCGTCAGCAATGTGTATCCCTGTCTGGACATGGCATCACGTCCCTTGGTACCCACCGGATAAATCACAGTGTTTTCCTTGGTAAAACGATCGTCCTGCGTGATCATCTTCACTGCATTGGAATTATATCCTCCTGCCAATCCCCGATTGGATGTAATCAGGATCACCGCTTTCTTATCAGACTGGCTCTTTTGCAGAAATGGATGCGACATATCACCTGACTTAGCGATCATGCCTGCAACCGTCTCATACATAGTATCAAAATATGGCTTTGATACCTCAGCGCCGACCTTTGCTTTTTGCAGTTTCACAGAAGACACGAGTTTCATGGCTTTTGTAATCTGTCCTGTACTTTGGACACTTTCTTTTCGCCTTTTAATATCTCTCATCGAGGCCATAATCATTTACCTCCTACTACACTCTCCGCCTTGTCTCCATAACCTTCGCGGATCAGCCTCGCAGCTGTCGCTGCTCGGTCGCGGGCT